>JAXJTE010000157.1:0-1521 GCA_036309765.1 Caryophanon sp.
GTCTGAGGAGCTATCGGCGTTGTCGGTATCACTTAAAGATGTGCAGCAGTTATCGAATGCACAGTTGCCTTTACAGCAGGAAGTGTTAGCGCGTTCCAGCGAATTTGTCGAAAGCTCAAACGACTTAATTATGCAATTTAGCAAGTTCGGTCAGCAGCTACAAGAATCTCAAAATTCAATGCTTGAGCAACTAGTGGAAAAAACAGACGCGGTATCGACGCGCTTTGAAACGTTAGCGACGGAATTAACGAAATCAGCGGAATCGTATGCGGACGCTGCGGACACGAACTTACAGCTACTAGCGAAAACGGAATTAACAGCAGACGCGTTAACGCCAGTCGTTGCACATATGGAAGGCACGGCGGAATCGCTGCACAACACGATGGGGCAGCTTGAGCTGTTACAGGAGCGCCAGGCAGAGCTTATTCCACATTTACAAAAATGGAACGACGATGTGTTGACGTATTTAGAGGACTTTACAGGCTTATCGGAAACGCAGCTTGAGGAAGTGACGAAGCAAGTTCAATATAGTAAAGAGCAGTGGGAAGCGACAGCAAGCACGTTTGATGATACACGTCGCCAGCTCGATGTAGCGATGAACAGCTTCTCAACAGGCATCGAAAAAGGATTAACGACGACGTTCCAGCAATTTGAACAAGAGCTAACGACCGTTATTAAGCATTTCAAATCGTTATCAGGTGCTTATTTAGAATCGCAGGAGAATTTATCTGAGGCGATGCAGCAAACGGTCGAAAAGTTAGCGACAGTAAGAGGTAGAGACTAATGAAACGAAAGGGAAGTACTGCACCGAACTACTGGATGTCATTTGCGGATTTAATGAGTGCGTTGTTAATGGTTTTCGTTTTACTGTTAGTCGTTGTCGTGCTGGACTATCGTGAGGACTTAGCGCAAAAGGAGCAGCAAATCGAGGAAATTACGAGCGTGAAAAGCGACATTATCGCGGCGCTTATGCAGGAATTTGACAACTCAAACATCAATTTAGAAATCGATCCGAATACGGGCGCCATTCAGCTTGCGACTAATATTTTATACGATTACAACTCCGCTGAATTAACGGAGGAAGGGGTCGAAACGTTAGCCCAGTTCATTCCGAAATATTTAGACATTTTACTACAAGATGAATATAAGCATGAAATTTCGACAATTATCGTCGAAGGGCATGCGGACAATACAGGCGAATATTTATCGAACCTTGCGTTGTCGCAAGAGCGTGCATTTTCGGTATTGAGAACGATTTATAGTGACACTTTCCCTGATTTTGAGCAAAAGGAATATTCAAAGAAAGTCGTAACGGCGAACGGGCGAAGCAGTGTCGTGCCGATTTTTACCGAAGTAGGGGCGTACGATGCCGATGCGTCAAGACGTGTTGAGTTTTTATTCCGCTTAAAAGAGGACGAAAAAATTGATGAAATTCAAAAGTTGGTGGATGACAATTGATGTTTCAATTTGAATATAAACCGGTTCTTTTGAAGGAATATGTGAAGAAGCATTTTGCGAAGA
>JAXJTE010000158.1:0-6808 GCA_036309765.1 Caryophanon sp.
CGTTCACCGCACGTGCAAGGTGCGTTTCAGGGATGTATTGTTCAATGTCGAGTATCATCATGAGCTGGCGATTGTCATAGGACTGGAACACACGTCTCTTTTCTTTCGTAGGAACAGTTCTTTCGTCCACCTCTATTGGCAGCGTGAATTGGTTTGTGTTATCATGAGTGTACATAAAAAATCGTCCTTTCTTTTCCACAAATGGGTTGTCGTGACTTCATTATACGAAAATGGACGATTTTTTTATTTCATTTTTTTGATCCGTATCCTAAAAATAATGAATGAAATGGAAAAAGGGGCTTCCGAAAAGTCAGATGTTCATCTGACTTTTCGGACAGCCCCATGCTTTTTTCATTCATCAAATTTTTATTACTTTTTTCGTGTGATGCTTACAATTATTCCGATATTTGGCACATTAGCCATATAAATTTCTCCGCGCCTTTTGGTATAATATGTAGCAATGATATTGTTTTATTTTAGGAAAGAAGGTGCAAAATGATGACGCAATGTCTACAGTGTGAGGCAAAAATCGATGAGTCGATGTCGTTTTGTGAATCGTGCGGTACGAAACTCGACTGGTCAGAAAAAACAGACGAGCTACAGCCAGCTGATGACGTAATGACACAAACAGACGAGCCATCTACTGAGGAAAAAAATGATGAGCCTTCTAATGAGCGTGAAGCCGATGAACAAGACACCGAGCCGCCTCTTGCTGAAATGGAGGAAAAAGTAAACGAGGAAGCGGTGCCAGAAGCGACAGAACAACCATTCCAAGAAGAAGTACCACCTGTTATTTCTCCAACAAAAACGAAGCCAAAGCCCGAAAAAAAGCCGGTTGATCGCACAAAGATTATGCTATCGAGTACAATCGGTGTGCTGCTCATTGCCGTTGCGACCGTGTTTACGTTATCCTTTTTAGCATTACCTTCTCCGCAAAAATGGCTCGATAAAGCAAACGAAGCATTTGTCGCTGGCGATAAAGAAACATTTTATGATGCCTTCTCGAAGCCTGAGCCTATGGTTGCCAATCGCGATACATTTTATGAGGAGCTTGCATCGGATTGGCCAAACATCGTTGCACAAATGCAGCGTGCGATTGAAAAAGAAACACCTTTTTCAACGTTCCAAACGATAGAAGGACGCGACATTTTAGAGTTAACAGTCGTAAAAAAATGGGGCATGACCGACGTTACAGTGCGCTATTTACCTGCTGAGGTGACCATTGTAGCGGCAAAGAAACATCAAACAATCATCTTGCCAAACATGGAGCTGTTTAGCGTGCGCGACAATGAAGAATTTACAATCTATGCCGTGCCGGGAAGCTATGAGATCGAGCTACATTATAAAGGCGAAAATAAGGAAAACATGATTATTCTTCAAAGCGCTGCATCTAAGCCACACGTGCTAGGAGCTGCTCTGTGAGTACATATTGTGCAACTTGCGACCGCGTAAACGGCGAGGCAGCGAAATTTTGTGGGGGCTGTGGACAACCGCTCCTAGCCACCACGACGTCTGTCGGAAAATATTCGTTTCCGCTATGGCTTTTTGTCATGGTCGGTGCGAGCTTCTTTTTACCACTGACGCTTTATGCCGCGGCGACTGGGCATGAATACATTGCTGTTCATGCGTACAACATCGTCATCGGTGACGCATCGATTCGTAACGTCATTATGTTATGTATCGTCTTTATTAGCTATAGCGCATTAACGGTCTTTTTATGTCGTCACTTTACGGCATCTCTTTATCGTTACGGGCAAATGCTATGTGCGGTCGTTGGCATCGTTCTAAGTGGCTACTGGCTCGTACATACAATTCGTGCCATGCTTGCCGCTACACCAATTGCTGAGCATACGGTGTTAACGCTCGCATCTGTTGAGCAAATGACGACGCTTACGTATTACGTTCTATTGTATTACGGCGCACTTTGTTTGTTTTATGCGCTCGTACTATTATTATGTCCCAAAAACCGCCCTACGATTTAACGTAGCGCGGTTTTTATTATGTCATATGCGATGGCTCAAACGTAATCGTATACGCCACACCAAGCTCTTCTTGTAGCTTTTGCACAAGCACCTTGCCTGCTGCATTATGCGTCTTCTCAAGCGTCTGTGCATCGTCTATTAGCATATCTGTTTCTAAATCAATCCAAATGCCGTATTGCGCTGCCCATTCAAGCAATGCTTCCTTTAAACGGTCGGATAACATCGTATCTTCCACATCTAAATTGTACTGACATTTCGTGCACCATAACGCATCTGCACCGAACTCACCTTCTAGCGTAATCGTCGTTGTTCTGCCGTCTTTACAGCCACAGTTTACTAGCACGCTGCCACCTACTTTCTTATCGTTCCATAACGTCTTTTCAAAATTATATACTAAGTATCGATTGGAAAAAAGTAGTTTTTTCTCCTATACAAGCGCAAATAGCTCCGGCATCTCTTGAATAATCGTCTCGACTAAGTAACGTCTGCTCCATTCCCCGTCCGAAATTGCTTCCATAATCGCCTTGTACGGCAATAGCTGCGCGACAATCTCGTCTGCGTCTTTACCTTGGCGGTGCAGCGTCATCACCTCATCTGCGAACTCTTCCATGTACGCAATTTTTTGGTCGATTAAGCTGCGCGCATTGTCGACAAGCCCAGCATGACTGCAAAATAGCGTGCCGTAATCAATCGTTTGAATAAATCGTAGCGAGTGAAGTAATGTGCTGTACGACTCGCCTTCTAGCATCATTTTAATTTTCGGTGCGACGAATAAATCACCGGCAAAAAGCTGCGCGGTGTTGCGATTAAATAGCGCGACGTGGTCAAACGCGTGCCCCGGTGTGTGCAGCACGTCCCACGTTGACTTCGCATGAAATGTTTCACGAAGCGGCTCGGCATGAAACGCCGGTCTTGTCCCCCACACATCGCGGCGATATTGCGGATTGTTTGCCGTCACGCGCATATCATCCACCGAAAGCGGGTGAATGTACTGCGGAATATGTAAATGTTTTTCGACGAATGCACCATTTCCTGTATGATCCTCGTGATGATGCGTTAAAACAATTGCTTCTGGCTTTTGCTGCAATAATGTTTCTTGCAAAAAGGGAATCGTATTTGCACCGACGTCGATGCTAAACCCTTCCGTTAAAAATGTATAGACGCTCACGTGCTGCTTGTCGCCAAACTCGATAAACCCTTGCGTACAAACAACATTGTCGATTGTTTGCTGCTTGCCCCATGTTTTCATGTTGCTGTCCCTCCTCTAGCTGTATGTCCCTCTATTATGAACGCGCCCAATTCGTTTTTCAATTTATTATTTCAATAAAGTATTTAATTTTTCTGATAATAACCATAAGTAGCACTTGACATTCCCTATTTGAAACGGCTATTCTTGTACTAATACGAATATTTAACGATTAGAAGACGAGTACGTAGACTATGACTATCAAGAGAGCGAAATTCACCGGCTGCAAAATTTCGCATAGACCATTCTACCGAAACCTACCTTCTATGTTCCTAGCAAAACTAGGCGCAGTCTCAAGCGTTATGAGGTTAAGTGGAGTAGCAATACTCAATTTAGGTGGTACCACGGAAATGTAAACCTTTTCGTCCTATAGTTATAGGATGAAAAGGTTTTTTTAGTTGGAGGAGAAAACTATGGAGAAAAAACGAATCGTCGTAAAAATCGGCAGCAGCTCCCTTACAAATGCAAAAGGCGAGCTAGATTATTTCAAATTTCACGAACATATCGGTGCAATCGCTCGCCTAAAGCAACAAGGGCATGACGTATTGCTCGTTTCATCTGGCGCAGTCGCAGCAGGCTTTCGCAAGCTCGGCTATTCATCGCGCCCCGTCACACTAAAAGGCAAGCAAGCAGCCGCAGCAGTCGGTCAAAGCGTACTCATTCAAGCGTATATGAGCGCCTTTGAACAGTTTGGTATCATCGCCGCGCAAGTGTTGCTCACACGCAGCGACTTCTCAAAAAAAGAGCGCTACAAAAACGCATACGCCACGTTTTCAGAGCTGCTTGATCGCTCCGTTATTCCAATTATTAACGAAAACGATACCGTATCGATTAGCGAGCTAACGTTTGGTGACAACGATATGCTATCTGCGCTTGTGAGTGGGCTCGTGCATGCAGACCAGCTCATCATTTTAACGGACATTAACGGGCTGTACGATGCGAATCCTGCGAAAAACCCGCAAGCAAAGCGTTTGGACCACATTCACGAAATTACGGACGAAATGCTCGGCTTCGCAGACGGTGCTGGTTCTAAGGTCGGCACAGGTGGCATGCAGTCAAAATTGCTTGCGGCACGTACAGCGCTCAACTTCGGCGTCAAAACGTTTATCGGCACAGGGCATGACACACACAAGCTGCTGCATATTTTAAACGGTGATGGCGACGGTACATACGTAGAGCACGACGCATTAAAAATCGTCAACACGAGCAAGCAATGGATTTCACTCGCTGAAGCAAGCGGCAAGCTATTCGTTGATGAGGGCGCGATGGAGGCACTTTGCACGCAAGGACGCAGCTTACTCGCAATCGGTGTATGTGCCATCGAAGGCTCGTTTCATAAAGGCGACGTCATTGAAGTGTATTACAACAAGCAACTGCTCGGGCGCGGCGAAACAAGCTTTACTAGCGACGACATTCGCAACATGATTGGCAAGCGCTCAGACAAGCCAATTTTACACCGCGACCAATGGGTACAATTTTAAGGAGGAATTAGGATGACAGAAATTCGTACAAAAGGGAAACTAGCAAAACAAGCAAGCTACAAAATGAACACCTTAACGACAGCACAAAAAAACGCAGCGCTCCAAGCAATCGCTCAACAGCTGCGTGACAACTGCGCACAAATTGTCGAATCAAACAAAATCGATTTACAAAACGGTGCAACAGCAGGGCTACCTAGCTCAACGCTTGACCGTATTTTATTAAACGAAGAGCGCATTAACGCGATGGCCGATGCGATTTTATTACTTATTGACTTACCAGACCCAGTCGGCGAGGTGCTTGAAGACTTCACAAAAGATAACGGCTTACATGTGCAAAAGGTGCGCGTACCTCTTGGCGTTGTTGCAATGATCTATGAAGCACGTCCGAACGTAACAGTCGATGCAGCAACACTTTGCTTAAAAACAGGCAACGCGGTCGTACTGCGCGGCTCATCATCAGCGAAACATTCAAACATCGCGCTCGTACAAGCAATTCACGAAGCACTTGCGACGACAGATTGCCCAGTCGATGCAGTACAGCTGATTGAAGATACGAGCCGTGAAGCTGCTGCTGAGCTATTCCATTTAAAAGAATACATCGACGTACTCATTCCACGCGGTGGCGCAGCACTGATTAATTTAGTTGTGCGTGAAGCAAGCGTACCGGTACTTGAAACGGGCGCAGGCAATTGCCACGTATTTATCGACAACTCAGCACCAATCGACATGACAACATCTATCGTCCTAAACGCAAAAACACAGCGCCCTTCTGTATGTAACGCTGCTGAAAGCTTACTTATTGAAAAACAGTGGCTACAAGCAAACGGCAAAGCGCTTCTTGAAACGTTACATGATGCTGGTGTACATATTATCGGTGACGAGCATGTATGCGCTACGTTCTCAAACGCACAAGCAGCGACAGACGAGGACTGGGCGACCGAATATTTAGACTACACAATTAGCGTTAAAGCAGTAGACGACGTATTTGAAGCGATTACGCACATTAACACGTACGGCACACACCATTCTGAAGCAATCATTACAATGAACGACGACAACGCCCAGCACTTTTTACGCAACGTCGACGCAGCAGCCGTTTACCATAACGCTTCGACACGCTTTACAGACGGCTTTGAATATGGCTACGGTGCAGAAATCGGCATTAGTACACAAAAGCTACATGCACGTGGACCAATGGGCTTACCTGCATTAACATCAACAAAATATATCGGCATTGGCACAGGTCAAATCCGCTAATACAAAGTAATATTAAGAGGCAATATGCGACAAACGACCGCATATTGCCTCATTGTTTTTTATTCCATTCTCACCCCATAATAAAAGAAAAAGGATGGATGCTTATGCTAGCTCAAACCATTACACATAAATATACTGGAGAACAAATCACATTCGTCGAAACAGCCGAACAAACAAACGGCAAGCATTTACTCATTGAAGTGACCCTTCCCCCATTTGGCGACGGCCCACCATTACACGTGCATGATTCTTTCGTTGAACACTTCACCGTACTCGAAGGCACATTAACCGTTATCGTCGATGAAACGACACATACGCTACAAGCAGGTGATAACATTACAGCTCCAATGTATACACCACATACATTTACGAACGACAGCGATGCACCTGTGCGTTTTTCCGTTCTCCTTAAACCACCATTACAATTTGAACAATCAGCTCGTATTCATTACGGTCTTATGCACGACGGCTTAACGGACGACAAAGGCACGCCGAAAAATTTATTCCATCTTCTTTACATTTTACAGCTCCAAAACACATTAGTCGCCGGCAAATCACTACGCGCACAGCGTTTATTATTACGCGTTGGTACACGAATCGGCAAATTGTTAGGTATGTATAATCCACTCAACAAATATTTACGTTAAACAGTAATTTTTCAAAATAGCAAAAAGCACTCTGAAAAATAAAATACTTTTCAAAGTGCTTTTTTTGTATGACCCGTACGGGATTCGAACCCGTGTTACCGCCGTGAAAGGGCGGTGTCTTAACCACTTGACCAACGGGCCTTTATGGCTCCGAAAGCAGGACTCGAACCTGCGACCTGCCGGTTAACAGCCGGA
>JAXJTE010000159.1:0-15243 GCA_036309765.1 Caryophanon sp.
AAACTAGCATAAATCCTGAGCCAAATCCTTTTTCTTACAAAACAACGAGTGACATTCCTTACAAGTTCGCCCTAAAATAGCGTGTATGTCATGAGAAAATCAAAATGAGTCTGGATTTAGTTAGTCATGAATAATTCAGGTCGGATTATCTTTTATTAATTTATATCCAAAATTATGGTCTTCAAATATACTATTTAAAGCATTTAAGACTTCTTCATTTCTTGCTAATTCTTGCATAGCATCCATAAATCTATGGAATTTACCACCTTTAAAATCCATCATTTGTTCTTCAAAGTCTCTAATAATATAATCATATCCCCAATTTTGTGTCTTTTCATTGTTAGTATAGAGGGAAATAGTGTCACAAGCATTTCTAACAGTTCCATCTAAGTTTAAATTAAAATTTTTCCTTTTTTGCTCTACATATACTCTGGGAACTTTTTGAGCTATTTCTCTTAATAAAGGGATAGTAACCTCATTCATTAAATAATCTTCATTAGAGTAGTTTATATACTCTGGGAACTCATTTTTAAAAGACATTAAAATTTCACACTCCAATTTATTAACTATAAAACTCGCTCATCGTATTTTTTATATAATTACTTTCTTTCATTAGAACATATGGATGATTTTTCTGCTTTATAGCCTTGTCTCTCAAATCTAATAACGGTAATACTTTACTAGATTTTATTAACTTCTCCGTTTTTTCTTTTTCCTTCTGGTTTAATTCAATCAGCAAAGGAATAATTTGTGCTTTAATAATATTCTCATCTGTATCAATCGGTGCTAATTCAATAACTTTTTTTGTTTCTTCAAAAATTTCCTTTGAAGTTAGTGAATCAAATATACCTATAGCAGCAATCTCCAAACTTAGACCTTCGACTAATTCTTTTTTCTTATGGATTACTGTATTTTGTCGCTCCTTCATTGCAAGTTTAATCCGTCCCTCATAAGCTGTATTTTGCTTATGATTCTGCATCAATTCATCTAAATTAATCATGATATCTTCATACTTATACATAGCTGCAAAGTCATTATTACGAATTGCATTAAGCATCGGTTGAATAAATTGCATGTCTTCTTTAGCTGTTTTAACAATCACTTTAGAAGTTAATATTTCATCCGGATTATTTTCATCAAAAAGAGCACGCTCTTGCGACAGAATAAATAAGCAAACAGCAACAGAAGTAATTCCTAAGCATTCTTCATAAAAGGTATCTTTAATCTCCTCGGTTAGCTCTGAACGTGTTTTAAGACATTGTAATTTCCATAGAGTCTCTAAAAAGAACTCCCATTCCTCGCTATCTTTATCCATTCGATCCCAAATGATTGATCCATCACTTGCTGCACGGCGAGCTTGACGGAAATTCCCTTTAAACAGTTGTTGTGCTTTGGATGTACCAATTAAAACTGTAGGGATTCCTACTGTATTAGATAACGTTACAAAGAAATTCAACATTTCTTCTTGGTCATTTTTAGAATGTAATAAATGTTGAATTTCATCTATAACGAGCAATCCGATGCCATACATACTAGCTAATGAAGTCATATGTAATAACATCGTAGAAGTAACTCGATAACCCGAACCAAATTTTTCTGAATAGCGAGTTCCTAACAAATTATCAATCGCTTCAAAAAAGCTTTTACATAGCGTCGAAAGACTTCCATCATAAGGGCAATCAATTTTTAACCAAACAATTTGTGTACGATTAAATGGCTCTCCCATATAGTTTTCATGCTTAATAACTTGCGGGTACATTAATAACAGACGTTCAATTGCAGTTGTTTTACCGATACCTGAAATACCAATGATCGAAAGGCTGTCGGCTGTTGAACGAATGTAATTCAAACGCTCATCAATATACTTATGGGCCTGTTCCTCATCTTCTCGAAGTTCATGTAACACTCGAATTCTTTCAAAAAATTTTTTATCTAATGGATTACGCGCTAAATATCCTCGTCGTAACAACGTAGATAGACGACGTTCCACTTCAAAATGAATCGGTAATGGCTGAATAAAATTTTTGACACGCTTTAATACATGATACCGAATGTTAGCTTCTTTCTGCTTATCTTCCTTACTTATTCGAGGCGTTACCATAAAGCGTTCTAACACATCATCTTCATTGAAAATAGGCGGTAGAGCTTCTAGAAAAGGGTTATTTTCGTACTCTGGAAGAAATTGTGGCTTATAGACTGCTTCCTCATAGTCGCCTTTTAAAACGACATTATTCGTCTTCTCCAAATTCCTCATCTCGCTTTCTTTTCAATTTGCTCATTAGGCCTGAACTCGATTTAGTAGTTGGTTCTTCCTTTATTTTCGGAAATTCTAGAATTTGTGTAGGCTGTTGATTTACTTTTGTTTCTCTATCAACTAAATCAAATTTTTCCTCTTCTCTTTGTAATACCTTCTCAGCTTGTCTATTTACTTTTATATTACGAACCTGTTCCGCTTTTGAAGTTGGTTTAGGTTGCTTTTTCTTTTCTAATTTAGCCTTTTTAATGATTTCTTCTATTGCCACATCAGTGTTAATACTGTTATTTTTCTGTTCAACAAATTGCTCTGCTTTTAGCTCTTCAAGATACTCTTGATAAAATTCAATTTCATCTAACATATTCCCTTCATACTGTTTACTTGCATCTAATAAAAAAGCAATATCAAAGCTTCTCCCATCATTAGAGGGAATATAAATTTGATCCATATCTCTAGGGTCATATGCAACTTCAATACTCGTACTTCTTAACTTCACATACCATTGCTCATTAATAGCCTTATCAGACCCATAAGAAAGACCTTTAAATTTTATACCTGCTCTAGTTATGCGAGCCTTTCCACGAGGTAGTATATTTAAACGATATATATTTTTATCATTCGTAACTTGTAAGCGTCCTTTTTTATTTGCAATACCCCAAGTCCAAAGATTAAGTGGTGTAGCAACTAAGCCATCTTCAATCATCGTTTTTTCCAATGGATATTTATCAATAATTTTTTGATTATGCTGTAACATTAAATGGATTACAATTTTAGTGAATTCCTTTAAATTTAACGTCGCGTCTAATCTGTAATCTCGATCGCCACGCTCGCGATATTCCTTTTGAATTGCTCCCGGTGCTTTACGTTTAATTTTGCCGTTAATGGTACCAAATTGACGTTCAATAATACCCTTTAAATCACCACGATAAGCTGAGGTATTTTCAATTTTGATATTAAAGTTATTGATTAAACTCGTTACCGAATATCCTTCAAACTCGCCTCTATCAGCAATTAATATTTCGGGCAAGTGCTTTGCTGGCCATTGCTGCTCTTCTATTTCAATGCCATACTCGGCACAGTAAAAAACTTTATCTGTAATCATATTATCTAGAGCCATCATTGCTCCCGTCCAAGAAGGCCCTTCTAAACCGACATATACACCTGTAAATAATCTCGAATATACATCTATAATTCCGTAAATAACTGGACGTCCAATAATTAGAGAACGATTAAATGAACTTACTAAGTAAATATCTGCGATGGTAGCATCTACTTGGAATCGAGTACCCGGTCCATCTGTTTCTTGTGTGGAATTACTCAAAATTGGTCTATGCTCTAAATCAAATTCCTTCTTGCTTTTACGCATCGAGATATCTAATTGCGGGTCTTCATATTTTTTAAACCAATAGTAGAACTGGTTATAGCTCGGAATTCGCGAAGCATCCCACACACTATATTTCACTTCATCATCTTCAATATATTTATTAGAGTAGAAGTCACGTAGTAAATATTCATACGTTTCCGCTAAAGTAAGTTGTTCTTTTTTGCGATAGTACTGTTTTATTACATGTACAAACTGTTTTTTAACATCATCTGTAATATTAATACCTTGCTCTTTTTCATTACTTACTCCATATTTACGAGGCCTTCCTACTTTATTTGCGCTAGCTAAATTTCTTTCTTTACCTTTACCACCAGATTTGTTGTAATCGGGTAAAAGTGCATTTTTATTTAAACCTCTTTGCCAAAAGCGGGTGAAAAGCCTTTTAACCTTGAGCTTTTTTAAATTAAATTTCTCAGCAATTTGATCAAAGGCTAAATCACGCGTTTTCTTTTCTAATAGCTGCCACTTATAATCTTCCCATGTACTACTAATTACTTCCCAATCTTCATCACGTTTTTCAATTTGCTTTGGCGTTAGATTTTTATCATCGTGACTTGTGAAAAACGGGTCTGAAATTGCTAACAACACACCTGCATCAATTTCATCCTCTAATGTTTTCAAGCTGATTTTTTTCGGCATTGCAGTATCGCCATTTAACTCCACATAATAAACGATGGAATCATCTAATTCGATAATTCGTATGCGATTTTCCTTTTCGTTATTTACATACTGGTACAACTGATTATAAAAAATCATATTGCATTCACCTTTTCTGAATAGTCCCTATGAACAAATTTGATTTCAATAACGTTGTTTACATCTAATTTGTTCATTAAATCTACTTCAATTACTTTTGTAATAATTAGATGTTTAAATAGGGTAAGACCACTACCAGGCGACAAGTAAAATACATCATCTAATTGCGTACAAGCTTCTCTTACTGTTTTATCTATACTAAGTAATTGTGAAATTAAATAAACACTAAATGTATCTATATCCGATTCACTATACTTATTGAAATCTTCAATACTACTTAAATCAGCATACGAGTGTACGAAAGAAATGTTCAACGCCATTTCTTTCGGTACTTCTAGTTCTGTAACGATGCCCCAATCAATTCCTTTACGTTCCCAGTACTCTCGTTCAACCTCAAACTTTTCAATGACACGTTTATCCATAAGGTCATCTTTATATTTAAGTGTTCGAGCTAAATTAACAGGTTGACCTTGTTCCAGCTTTGTAACTACGAAATCGGTAGTCATTACAATTGGCTCTTTCGTTTGAGGATGTGTTGGATGTTTGATACCCAATTCTTCCGCAATAATTAGCGTTTCCTCAATTGGCAAGAGGGGAAACTGCTCACGAATATCGACTACCAAATCCGAATATTCCAATAAATAAAAGTAGTTTCGTTCCAAATCCGATAAAAACTCATATTGCCTAGGAATTTTAATACCTTTTAATCTAGTAGATCGTCCTAGCGATGATACATCTTGAATAACCAACCATGGCTTATAATCTACACCAATACCTTGTCCATGACCGTCTTTTACCTTTTTATCTATAGGTGTTGTTCGTTTGCGTTTTGGCATTGACTTCACCTCCTAGTAGGATAAATCTAATTTTTGATATTCTTCTACAATTTGAGTTCTCAATTTATAAATAACTTCCTCATAATTATCAGGTTTTTCATTATTGTATCGATTGTTCCAATGAGAAATATATTCAGACAGATTCCCTAGCAAAACAATCAATCCACTTTGTTCAAAAAATTTATGATTATTTAGAGGTTGTACTGCATCAATTTCTTCTATTAAAGTTATTCCATTTTCTGCTTGACTAATTAAATTCATTACAGGAAAAAGTAACTCTCTCATTTTCGCTTTTTCATTATCTTTTGCATTATTTGAGAAAAAGTTTTTATCTAATCGCACTGTTTCAAAATATTCATCATATAAATCGTGTTTTTTCAATAAATCAATCAAGTCATCTTCATCATGTAATTTAATAGCAATTCCAAACTCTTCTTCGTTTCTTTTTTTCCATTTTCTCCACCATGAAGCTTCTTTGTTATCCATAATAATCGGTATACATAAAACCCACTCATTCAAATCGTCTTTATCTACCGATTTAAATGAACTGATTATTTGGTCCTTTTGAGATTTCCCTACTTCATATCTAAAAAACTTACATTGAGCAACTATATATCTATCTCCATAATCTATATAAACATCAATACCTCCATCACCTTGATTAACTCTCACTCGTTTAACTTCAGCACTCGGATGTTCATTTTTATAGATTTTATAACAAACCTCCTCAAATTTATCTCGAGCACCCTCTTTATATTTATCCCATAACCATTCGAAACTTCTTTCCATACAACAACCTCCAAAAGTCAGAAATAAAAACAACCTCTTATGGATATTTTACCCACAGAGGTTGTTTTTTATCAAACTTTATTATTAGTTATCAATTTTTATTTAAAATTATCGAACTTTATTATAAATTATCAATCTTTATTAAAAACCAACATTTAAATAACAGTTATAAACTTCTATTACTCCACCGTCACTGACTTCGCTAAGTTACGTGGTTTATCCACATCACATCGGCGGTGCAGTGCTGCATAATAGCTAATGAGTTGTAATGGCACGACACTTACTAACGGCGTTAACAGCGGGTGCGTTTTCGGTAAGATGAAGGCATCGTCGTCCTCTGCCATGCCTTCCATTGAAATGATGCATGCGTTGGCGCCGCGTGCGGTTACTTCTTTAACGTTACCGCGAATGTTGAGGGCAACTGCTTTTTGCGTCACGATCGCAAATACCGGTGTGCCGTCTTCAATCAATGCAATTGTGCCGTGCTTTAATTCACCACCAGCAAAACCTTCTGCTTGGATATATGAAATTTCTTTTAGCTTCAGTGCGCCTTCAAGCGATACGCAGAAGTCTAAGTTGCGTCCGATGAAGAAAGCGTTGCGTGCGATTTTTAAATAATCTTCTGCAATTTTTTCTAAGCGGTCTTTGCGCTCAATAATCGCTTGAATGTTGTTTGCTGCAATTGCTAGCTCTTGCTTTAAGTCAAAGTCCGTTTCGCCTGCTGTTACGTATGCAGCGACGGCAAGTACGGCAATTTGGGCAACGTATGCTTTCGTTGATGCCACGGCGATTTCTGGACCTGCATGTAATAATAGCGTGTAGTCCGCTTCTCGTGATAGCGTTGAGCCTGGCACGTTCGTCATCGTTAACGCCTTGTAGCCGAGTTCTTTAATTTTCACGAGCACTTGGCGGCTATCGGCTGTTTCACCTGATTGTGAGATGAAGATGAATAGCGGCTTTTGTGATAGCAGCGGCATGTTGTAGCCGAACTCTGATGAAATGTGTACTTCTACTGGAATGCGTGCAATTTTTTCGAAGTATTCTTTGCCGACTAAGCCTGCGTGATAGCTCGTACCTGCTGCGATAATGTATAGGCGATCCGCTTGTTGCAGCGCTTGTAAAATGTCCGCATCAATCGTTAGCTCGCCCGCTTCGTTTGAATAAGCTTGCATAATTTTACGAATGACAGTCGGCTGCTCGTCCATTTCTTTTAACATGTAATGTGGGTACGTACCTTTTTCGATATCGCTTGCGTCTAGCTGTGCTGTAAACGGCTCGCGCTCTAGCACTGTACCTTCTAAGCTTGTAATCGTCACGCCATCTTTGCGCACGAGCACGACTTCTTTATCGTGCAGCTCCATAAACTGATTCGTCACTTGCAGCATCGCCATCGCGTCTGATGCAATGACGTTGAACGTATCCGCTACGCCGACAAGTAACGGTGATTTGTTTTTCGCCACGTAAATGACGTCCGCATCTTCGCTATCGAGTAGTGCAAGTGCGTATGAGCCGTGCAATAAGCCGAGCGTTTTACGGAATGCATCTTCTGTCGATAAGCCTTCTGATACGAATAAATCAACAAGCTGTACGATAATTTCTGTATCTGTATCTGAAGCGACTTGAATTCCTTTTAAGTACGCTTTTTGTAGTAAATGATAGTTTTCGATGACCCCGTTATGCACAAGCGTAAAACGTCCTGTTGCGCTTTGGTGCGGGTGGGCGTTTTTGCGGTTCGGTACGCCGTGTGTTGCCCAGCGTGTATGCCCGATTCCTACTGATGCTTCTACGCTCGTATCGACAGCTGCGCGTAAGTCGGCAATGCGTCCTTTTTCCTTGAACACCGTAATGCCTTGTTCGTTGCGTACTGCAATACCTGCTGAGTCGTAGCCACGGTATTCTAGCTTCTCAAGCCCCTTTAATAAAACTTCCTTTGCATCCACTTCGCCAATATATCCTACAATTCCACACATATAAAAAAGCTCCTCTATAAGAAAGCCACTCGAATGACAAGCCGAAACAAGCGACAATGCTGGCTGCTTGTAGCGAGGGCTTTCATTCTTATTTTAAATGTGCCGTAAACGCATCGTTGTCCGACCGATTGCTCAACCGTTTTCCGATCCGTTCTTTTTCGACTTGGCTAAAAGTCGGGAGGCATCCGCCGAAATTTCGATACTCCTCCACCTCGTCAGCTAAAAATGCGTGTCGTCCGATTTTTTTAGCTCTGGCGCTATAACTGTTTTCCTAGTGTGGTCCTCCTTTTTATGTAGCGCTTGCCATTAAAAGACATTCAACCTTTTAAACAAGCACGTTTATCATACATTAAAACATAAAAAAACGTCAAATCATTTTCAATAAAAATATGATGTCGTTCCTTACATCACGAT
The DNA here is from genome assembly GCA_036309765.1 of Caryophanon sp. Lineage (GTDB taxonomy): Bacteria > Bacillota > Bacilli > Bacillales_A > Planococcaceae > Caryophanon. The sequence goes on from JAXJTE010000159.1 coordinate 8,404, forward strand.
GTTACATATCGAATAAAAAAGACGAATGCTTATCTTTCTTTCCCGTCATCGGATGTATGTAAACGTCATTTTCACTAAAAAAGCTACCTCGATGTGTCATTCGAGGCAGCGTAGTTCCTTATTCCGCAAGCAGCTTAACGATTTCACGATTAAATGCTGGTAAATCTGCTGGTGTGCGACTAGAGACGAGCTGATTTTGGCAAACGAACACTTCCTCATCATGGAAAATCGCGCCCGCATTTTTTAAATCAATGACGATCGGCTTCACGCCTGTAATGTCTCGCCCTTTAAGTGTTTCCGTATTAATTAACAGCTGCGGTCCGTGGCAAATTGTAAACACTGGTTTCATGTCGTCCATATAATGTTTCGCAAACGCCACGAAACGATCATCGCCGCGTAAAATATCTGGTGAATAGCCACCTGGAATGAGTAACGCATCAAAGTCCGCTGCGGTTACGTCGTCAATGCCGTAATCAATCGTTACCTCGGTTCCATCCTTTTTCCCTTTTACGACGTCGCCTGCTTGAAAACCAATCGTTACGACTTCATGACCTGCTGCTTCTAACGCTTCTTTTGGGCTTGTGAACTCGCTATCTTCAAAATCGTTTGCTAACACCGTTGCTACTTTTGCCAATCGAAACACTCCTTTATACATCAGATTTTTAACACTTTCCCTTTTTCGCATGTGCCGAAACTTTGTCGCTACGAAAAAAAGCGATGCATCCGTCTATTTACGAATGCACCGCCGCTTCTATTATTCTGTTAAACCCATTTCAGCGCGTACTACGTCTGCAATGCGTGTTACGTAATCTTTACACGCCGCTTCTGTTGCCGCTTCCACCATCACACGTACAAGTGGCTCTGTACCTGAAGGACGCACTAATACGCGGCCGTCACCGTTCATTTCTGTCTCCACTTGTGCAATGATCGCTGCTACTTTGTCGTTTTGCGTTACAGCGTGCTTATCTGTCACACGCACGTTCACTAGCTCTTGAGGGAAAATCGTCATTTCCGCTGCTAATTCAGATAGCTTTTTGCCTGTTACTTTCATAATGTTTACGAGCTGTAAGCCTGTTAATAAGCCGTCACCTGTCGTGTTGTAATCAAGGAATACGATATGCCCTGATTGCTCACCACCGAAGTTGTAATCGTTTTTGCGCATTTCTTCTACGACGTAACGGTCACCAACTGCTGTTTGTACAGAATCGACGTTGTTTTCGCCAAGCGCTTTATAGAAGCCCATGTTACTCATCACCGTAGAAACGACTGTCGATTTTTTTAGACGACCTTTTTCGTTTAAATATTTGCCAACGATGTACATAATTTGGTCGCCGTCTACAATTTGCCCTTTTTCGTCTACAGCAATGACACGATCGCCATCACCATCGAACGCTAAGCCGACATCTGCGCCGCGCTCTGTTACGAATGCAGCAAGTGTCTCTGGGTGAGTTGAACCAACACCTGCGTTAATGTTGTAGCCGTCTGGAGAAGCACCCATCGTTGAAATGTCCGCTTCTAAGTCCGCAAATAAATGCGTCGCAAGTGGAGACGTCGCACCATGCGCACAGTCAAGCGCTACGTGTAGGCCGCCAAACTCCTCGTCCACTGTACCTTTTAAGTAAGAAATGTATTTTTGTCCGCCCTCGAAGTACTCTGTAATTGTGCTAAGATCTTTGCCCACTGGACGTGGTAATGTATCTTCTGCATCTAATAATGCCTCAATTTGTGCTTCTTGGTCGTCCGTTAATTTAAAACCGTCTGGACCGAAAAACTTAATGCCGTTGTCCGCAACTGGGTTGTGTGACGCTGAAATCATTACCCCTGCATCTGCGTTCATAATGCGTGAAAGATATGCAACACCTGGTGTGCTAATAACACCTAAGCGCATTACTTCAACACCGATTGATAATAGCCCTGCAACAAGTGCGCTTTCTAGCATTGCGCCTGATACACGTGTGTCTAAACCAACTAACACTTTCGCACGACCTGTTGCGTGTTGTGTTAACACGTAACCACCACAGCGCCCTAATTTAAACGCTAATTCTGGTGTTAATTCTGTGTTTGCCACACCGCGCACACCGTCTGTACCGAAATATTTACCCATGTTTAATTCTCTCCTTTAAGTATGTAAAGTTCCATCAATGTCTTGTTCGAAATAAACCGCTTTTATCATACACCCTTTTTATGTAATCTAAAAGCGGTATTTTTATAGCAGCTTATTCCTCGTCTTTTTTCGCCACATCAATTTCCACTGTAACTGACGTCGGCTCTGCACTCGTTACGCCGTCCTTCAACGGAATCGTAATTTTTTGCGTGCCAGACTCTTTAATTTTACTTACGTCGATCTCAATCGCATATTCCGCGAGTGATTCGATAAACGATTTCATGCCGTAAAGCTTCGCCGATTGTTGCTGCAACGAAATATGCTCAAGCGTCAATCCATCTGGTAGCTCACCTTGCTCCGATAGCACAAGTGGCACACGCTTTGAATATGGCTCAAGCGATACGTCCACACGCACTTGCTCTGGCGACGTCGTAACGTTTAAACGGTTTAAATCGCGGTCGAGCACTTTAACATTTACAAGCTGCGTGAAATCATCGTTAATGACCTCGTCTGGTGAAGCGGTTGCTTTCACTGCGTTAATGCTTTCTACGACCTTTTTCGCACCGGTTACAAGCACTTTATTTGGCGCAACTTGAATGCTGCGTAGCGAGTAGTTTTCGCCAATTAAGCGCGTATTAATTTCCGGCTCAATCGTGAACTCCTTCGATACTTTTTCATCAATCGTCACCTCAACAAGTGCAGGCTCGATCGTTACCGTTAAGTTGTCCGATAAATTTTCGTGCTGCAACGCGACTTGGTGCTGCCCTGTACTAAGCGACTCTAAATCCGCAAACACCGTAAAATCTTTAAATAATGTAGCTTGTGTGACATCCTTTGACGAGCCTTGAATCGTCACATCGACCGTCTCCGGCACACCTGTTACAATTAACACTGCATCGTCATAAAATACCTCTAACGGCACGTCACGCAATATTTCAAACGAGCCTTGCGTATCAACTTGATTGTTTGATTGTGCGGGATTTGATTCTGAGCGCACTGTAAAAAATAATAACAGTGCTAAGCCAAGCGCGGTTAAACGCAGCGTCCATTTACTATCCATTATTTTTCCCCCTCAATGACCATTTTGACATCGTTTTGGTCGTTGATGCTGAGCCAAACCATAGTTTACGTAGTTGCGCTTCAAACTCATCAATCGTTAAGTTGCGATATAAATTCCCGGCATCGGCAATACTAATCGCCCCTGTTTCCTCTGATACGATAATTGTAATCGCATCCGTTACTTCACTTAAGCCGAGTGCTGCACGATGGCGCGTCCCAAGCTCCTTCGAAATAAACGCACTTTCTGATAGCGGTAAATAGCCTGCTGCTGCCGCGATTTTCCCACCTTGAATAATAACCGCCCCGTCATGCAGCGGCGTATTCGGAATGAAAATATTGATAAGCAGCTCCGACGAAATGTGCGCCTGCATCGGAATGCCTGTCTCAATATATTCGTTTAAGCCTGTCTCACGCTCGATTGAAATAAGCGCACCGATGCGTCGTTTCGCCATGTAGCTTACCGACTTTTTCATCGCCTCAATTAAGCGACCGCGCTCCTCTTCCTCTTGCCCACTCGTACGTTGGAAAAACTTCCCGCGCCCAATTTGCTCCAATGCGCGACGAATTTCTGGCTGGAAAATAATAATGATCGCTAAAAATCCATAGTCAATGACTTGCTTCAACAACCAGCCAATCGTGTTGAGCTCTAAATACACCGTAATAATGCGTGCAATAATAATAATGAAAATCCCTTTTAACAGCTGCACAGCCTTCGTTCCGTGAATTAGTTTGAGTATCATATAAATGACATACCAAACAATTAAAACATCAGCCATATTAATGAGCACCTCAACAGCTGTAATATCTGTTAACTGCTTTAATAAGTCCACGTGGTCATCCCCCACTTTTTTCCGAATACATATTCAAATTATATCATAAATTGACGTCTTACATTGACCGAACGCAAACGGAGATTGTCAAAACGGTCATCGGTTGATTCGCTAGGCGCGTGTTGCAAATCCACTTCATTATGTGACGTATCGTATTCAATTTAACAAAAAAGGGTTGATCGATAAGCATACACTTATCAACCAACCCTCTAGTAGACGCTACTTATTATTCATTTGTTGCATCTTCTTTATTAAATAACGTCGCTGCGTCTTTAAATGCCGATTTAATTTCATACCATAGCCACTCAAACGCCGCATCGATCTTTTCGATTTCACCTGTCACCACAGATGTAGATGCCATGTATTCGCCGTTGATGACTGTCACGTTTCCGTCCACTTCACCTTCCACAACGATATCACCATTGCGCACGACGATGTCACCTTTTACAACTTCGCCTTCAGGTACAATCACCGTCTGACCGTCTACAACTAAATTCGGCTGCTTCGTTACAGAAAACTGCGCATCGTCATTGTAGCCTGTTAGCAGCGTGCCACCCATTAACAACGTAAATGTCGCAGCCGCCACGACGAACGGATGACGTCGTAGCCACTTTTGAATGCCGACGTGCTGCTTTTGCTTCGGTAGGCGCTGCATTACATTCGCTTGTAACGTTGGAGGTGCTGAAATATGCGTTGTACTTTTAATAAAAGCAATGGCATCACTTAACTCATGCATATGTTGTTGGCAGTTCGAACACATTTGTAAATGATGTTTTAATTCGAGTTCTTGTTCACGGTGAATATCTCCATCTAAATATTCATGCATATACTCAACAATGTATTGTGGGCATTTACTCATCATGCTGGTGCCCCCCTCCTATAAAGAATTTAGCTGCTTTCTCAGCGCTTCTCGTCCGCGGTGCAATCGAGTTTTCACCGTTCCAAGCGGCATCTCTAGCACCTCGCTAATCTCCTGTAGCGACAATTCTTCAATATATTTTAAGACGACGACGACTCGATACTTCTCCGGCATGCGGCTAATTTCATATTGTACGCGCTCTTGTAGCTCCATTTTCTCCAGTTCCTCTTCAGGCAATGGCGCATCTGTTGCGATTTGCGAATACATATTCAAGCCTTCCGTGCCGGCAACTTCCGCATCTAAGTAATAGTCTGGCTTCTTTTTACGCAAGCGATCAATACATAAATTCGTCGCTATGCGATACAGCCATGTTGAAAATTTTCGCTTTTGGTCAAACGTATGCAAGTTCATATAAGCTCTTACAAACGCTTCTTGGGCAATGTCTTCTGCTTCTTGTTTATTACCAAGCATCCGGTAACACACTTGGTATAGAGAATGCTGATAATGGCTTACAATGTCGGAAAATGCGCTTTGATCGCCCTTCAGCACTCGTTTTATTCGTTTGTTTATCAACGCATCCATCGCGACTTCCTCTCCACCTCTTGCAGCTTCTCTACATTCATTTACGGATGAAAGCTTGAGAAGTTTCGTTTTTTCTGTTCTAATTATAACAAAAAAATTTTCGTTTCACGCCAAACTTCATATTTCTCACGATAACAAAAAAGCGCCTATTGTACGAAACATCGTCGTTTCCTACAATAAGCGCTTATTGATTATTTATGTTTCAGCTTTAAATTCACTGTGTAGCGCCAGCTTTACACAAACAGCGCAAAAATCGACAGAAGGAACACGGCAAATAATAACATGATAATTAATGCCGGCATGAGCAACGTGAAAAATGCACGCCAGTTCGAGTAGCGATTTGCCTCTGCTAATGCCGCAATCGAAATCACAATCGACCATACACCTAACACTAAGCTCACAATGCTATACGCAATCATCATTGGCGACAATGCATCACCGGTATTAAACGTATCAATGCTTAACGCCGCCCATACGAAGCCAATAATCCCCATAACAATCGTCGGAATCGTCGCTAAAGCAGTCGCCTGAAACACATCCCAATACGTTCCCTGCCCTTTAAACAATTTACCAAACAAAAAAATAAACCCTACTGAAATAAACATCATAATTAATGCAAAAACCGAGGATAACAAGCCTGACACAAGCAGTCCAACAAACGATAGCGGCTCTGTTGCAAGCGCCTCATCCATCTCTAATCCATACGTTTCTGGATCCACAGCTGGCATAAACGTGGCGAAAAATCCTGCTACTAATATTAAGCCAATTGAAAGCCTTAGTAAACGATGCTCAATCATATGACGCACTGTCTTTTTCGGGCTTAACCAAACGCTTGATAAAATATTCATTGCTTCTCTCACCTTCCCTTTCCTTCTTTTTCATTATACGTTATTAAATCGAATTAAGATTCAGTGAATTCATTGTACTCGAATTCCTTTGTTTTTCGTCCCCTATGACTACGAATCTCGCGGCTCATACTTTCCCCAATGAGCTCCATTTCTTGTGTTAAGCAACTTTTATGCATCCATACTAGCTTACGGTGATGAACCAAACTTACGCAAAAAAAAACGATAACTAACAAATTGTTAGTTACCGTTCTTTCGATGATGTGCCATGAAGGACTCGAACCTTCGACCCTCTGATTAAAAGTCAGATGCTCTACCAACTGAGCTAATAGCACATAAATGGCTGGGGTACCTGGATTCGAACCAGGGCATGACGGAATCAAACTCCGTTGCCTTACCGCTTGGCTATACCCCAATGAAAATTTAGACAAATAAAAAAAATGGTGGAGGGGGACGGATTCGAACCGCCGAACCCTAAGGAGCGGATTTACAGTCCGCCGCGTTTAGCCACTTCGCTACCCCTCCGTAAATAACAATTCATAATAAAATGATGGTGGAGGA
>JAXJTE010000160.1:0-2125 GCA_036309765.1 Caryophanon sp.
AATGTAAGATGACGATGTGTTCGTTACGTGGTTGTATAACACATGCCCAAGCCCTGAATTTCCTGAAACGTAGTAGGATTTCAAGTTTTCGTTTGGCAACAGCTTCACATCGCTATGCTTGACGTAAAAATGCTCACCTGCGTGTAACACTTTGACATATTTGTCTGTCGAATCGACGTACAGTAGCTCCGTATGTCGCGTAACTCCGGCATATTCTTTTCGCATCGTTTCATGACCGTAAATAAGTGTCGTCAATGAAGTCGTTACGACAACACCTTTTGTCATATGAATGACGCGGTCGTTTTCTGTGATGAAGCCATTTTCCGGCAGTACTGCTTTTGCGTCGTCGAATGTGGCAAATGATGCGAGCACCTCGCCTTCAGCTGAAACTGTCACAAATGGTAACGCAATCGTAAATGGCTTTTCAATACGTTGTGCTAAACGTAAGCCTTCTTGATTTGTTACATCTTCTGTAATGATAAGCGTATACGTTTTGCCTTGCTCATACGCGGTCGTTCGCTTCACAATAACCGTATCTCCGTTAATGTCATATGTCACATCGATTTTTTCTCCGGTAGCGTCCGTTATGTAAACCGAATGTTCATTTACCGTTGAATCATCAACAATGCTGTTAAACGTAATCGTCCATTCCTTCGTCGGTGAAACATCTGTTGCCTCGTCGTTCAATGCGGCAAGTGTAGTGGGCGCACCGAGAAAAAATGTTACGACTAATACGCAATATAATAATAGTTGCTTCAATGTAATGCCTCCTTTTGACCAGTATACATTGTATTTCGGTGAACTTCGCTGAAACATTTGTGACGAAACAACGTATAAAGAAGAAAGCACTTTTGAAAGGATGCGATTTCAATGAAAAAGTGGCTAGTTGTTGTACTCGTTATTGCAATAGTTGCAGCGTACATGTCCGCGACGAAAGAGGAGCAGTTTTTCTTTGACGGCACGATTGTATCGATTACCGGTGAGCAAGCAATTGTAGATGCGGTAATCGGTGGAGGGAATATGGATATTGTTGTTGATTTGTCGGTGAATGAAGACGAAACATTTTCAGTCGGTGATGTTGTAACCGTACAGTATGATGGCACGATTATGGAATCACATCCAGCACAAATTAAGACGATCGATGTTAAGCATCAATGAGTTAAAAGCCCTCGCTGCTTATTGTACAGCAACGAAGGCTTTTATATTGATTTTAGATTTGAATGCGAATTTGATATTAATATTGACTTCAATGTGCGCGTGCAATTTAATCAAGCAATCCAACTAAATCAGCAGTATTTTTTAACAGCTTTGCCATTTGCGCACGTGTTAAATTTGCTTTTGGATTGACGTAGCCGTTGCTGCCGGTCATAATGCCTTGTGCTTGTAGCTCCGCAATCGCTTCTTTTGCGTAATCTGAAATTTGTGCAGCGTCGTTAAATGTAAGTGATGCGGCAGTCGTCGTACTTTGGTAGCCTTTATGTTTTAGCATACGATAAAGAATTGTAGCTGCTTGTTGGCGTGTGACGTTATTGCCTGGCTGGAATGTTGTCGCCGTCGCTCCCGTAACAATGCCAAGCTCAGCTAATGCTTGTACTTCTTTAATGAACCATTTATTTTGTACGTCTGTAAACGGTGTTGGATTATTTGACGTTACACCGAGTGCGCGTGCAATCATAACGGCAAACTGTGAGCGTGTAACATTGGCGTTCGGGCTAAATGTTGTCGCCGTCGTACCTGTTGTAATGCCCGCCGCGTATAATGCTAAAATATCGTCCTTACTGTATAGCGTATCAATATCTGTAAATGGATTTGCCTGACTTGGTGCGTCTACTTTTTGTACGTTAAACGTGAAAAATAATGTGTAAGCGCCGTAACCTAATTCCCCAGAGTTAACGAAAATTTTCGTAATGCCATTTGCCTGTTGAACGAGTGGCAGGCGAACGACGCGCACTTGTTCTAGCTTTTCGCCAGTCGAGCTTACGACATCAATGTCGATAAATTTCCCAGAGGCATCAGCGTATTGAAGCTGTGAAAAACCATATGCCTTTTCTGTTAACGTTAATTCAATAAAGCTTTTGCCATCAATTACGACGTGCTGTGCGTTTGAGAAATACGGATTTAAATA
>JAXJTE010000161.1:0-3539 GCA_036309765.1 Caryophanon sp.
TACAGCATGAGCACACCGATTGCCGCGTTCGTCGCAGCGAATAAAGAAGCGCTAGCAGGGGCAGACATAAAAGCAACATTAACAGATGGCAACATTACATCAATCGAGGAACTAACGATTGTAAAAGATAGCGCAAAGCTTGTCGGTACAGACGATGCGGGCGTTGTGAAAAATACGACAATTACAGTGGCAGCAGAGAACGTGACGTTACATAAGCTACAGTTTGCGAATTTATTCGTAGCAAGTACGGTGAAGCAAGCGTTAAACGTGTCGGATTCGGTTATTTCAGGAAAAGCACAAATGTTAACAGAGCGTACGGTACAAACAGTGATTGAGGAGCAGCACGCGACAATGCTCGTGATTCGCTTTACGAACTCAGTCGTTGTCGAAATGCTCATTGCGCGTGCTGATGTGAAGTCGGAAATTTCAGGCACGAGCAAAGTGACGCTCATTTCGGTAAAGGCGAATACGAACATTTCGATTGACCCAGAAGTGGTACTACCGAAGCTAATGATTGAAGATAGTGTAACGAGCATTCAACTTAATGCGTCGATTGCAGAAGTGGAAGTGCGCACGAATAACGACATTAAAGTGACGGGCGCGGGGAACTTCGGGAAGCTAAGCATTGCAACAGAGAAAAATGTCGAGCTGAGCACGACAGGAACGGTGAAGGAAATCGCGGTGCAAAATGCGGACGCGACGATGACGATTGGCGATAAAGTAACAATCGAAAGCGTGAAAATTCCTGAAACGACGAAACCTGAGGATATTATTACGAACTATGATGACGTAAAGGATAAGCTCGATGACAAAATTGAAGAAAGCGAGCTAGAGGAATTTGTAGCGGCGAAGTTTGTAAAAACGGATGTAGCAGGTGTCGTGGAGCTATCAGTTGTCGGCGTAAGCAAAAAAGCGAACGTCTCGTATCAGCACTATAGCCGTCTTTACGGAAATAACGTGCCAAACGTAGGAGAGAAGCTACAAAATGCACAAACGTGGACGAAAGGAACAAAGGTGCTTGAGTACTTTGACCGAACGTACTACGTGTTTGTAACGGATGAAAACGGTATTATTACCGACCGCTTCAATGTACAGACGTTACCGTATAGCTCACCTGTGACGATGACTCAAACAGATAGCACGATGACGCTTCACTTTGTCGGCTACACGAAAGAAAGCTACGTCGCCGACTACATGCAAAATTTATATGTAACAGACGGTACGAAAAGCGAAATCGTCAATTTATCGCAGCATCAATTTGCATACGATGAGCATGGCAAGCCGTCCATTACGATTGATACGAGCAGCTATAACGGCGACGTGACGTATTCGATTGGACTGCTTGGCAATTATTACGGCGGGCTAGATAACATTCAAGCAGATAGCAAAAACTATCCGAAAGTTGTGTACGACTTCGCTAAACGTGCGAAAGATAGTCTCGATCCGTACGTCTTCATATCAACATTAGCTGATTCGAACTATGTACTAGTCGACTACGTTTCGTCAGCAGGTGAGAAATATAAAGTGCGCGAATCACTTTTAAGCAGCGCGCCGAGCATGAAGCAACAATACATTAACACGTTTAGCGAAAAGCAATATGCGAGCGTTGCGGACATTCAGCAAAAGGTGACGCAGCTCAATGAAGCGTCGAAAGCACTCATTACGGCGTACAATGGCTATGTAGAGCAAATGAACGATTTATATAAAGTGGACGATTCAAATCGCTTAAAGGAAGATGTAACGCTTACGCAGATAAACGAGCTAACGGCGGCAATCGAAGCAGATGCCGCACTACCGCAAGCAGAAAAAGCAGAACTACGCTCGCAGCACCAAAATGTCGTATATGCCTTTTACCGTCTGTACGAAGATGCGATTAATGAGCTAACGGATGACCAAGGCTTACTTGAAGTAGGCGTGGACGAGGCGACGATTGACGCGCTTTCAAAACGAATTACAGACGAGGTTGAGGAAAGCTACCACAATAAAACGTGGTGGCTGGAACGTTTACAATTGCTGAAGCGTGAAATTCCGATACAGCTATTGAAAAAGTTTCAAAATTATAACTGGACGACGACAGCGAACCGTTTAAAAGACGGGGTCACACCAGAGCAAATTACTGCTGCCTATACACAGTCGCTCGCCATTGCGAAAGATGATACGCAAAAAGAGCGCGTTGAAAGCTATTACGGTCAAATGCAATATTATTACATCATTCAAGAGCTCGTAAAATTTGCACCAAATATTCGTACGTACGAGTTATTTGAGCTAGACGAAGGTGTAACGGCAGAGCAAATTGAGAAAATTTTTGCATCGTTCAACCAGTATCATAGCTCGTACGAATCCGAAATTACGATATTGAAAAAAACAATGCTAGACTCATTTGCGAATCAAACGATGTTCAACTACGTTACGTACGTGTCGCAAAATAGAGAGTACGTATTAAAGGACGGCGTGACGCTTCAAACGTTTATGCCAATCGTGCTTGCTGAGCTAGAGAAATCGGAAATGAAGAACTACCGATATCAGCTACAGCAAATGATTTATAGCATCGTAAATGATACGTTTACGCAGTTTTACGATAAAAATGTACTAAAATCAGACGTAACGAAGGAAAGCATTGACGCGCTGTATAAGGCGACGCTTGAGGTGCTAGCAGGAACAGATTATGAATATGACGTAACGTCTCGCTATGAAGATGTGCTGTACGACTATTATTTATTACAAGCTTCAAGCTATTATGTGCAGCCAGAAGCAGTTAGCATAGGCAATTTACTACATGTAAAAGAAGGTACGACGGTTGAGCAAATTGAGAAGCTATTTGCGGACGTTGACGTTAACGATAATATCATCAATAAAGTTTTAATACATCGACTAAAGGAGCAGGCAATTGCTTCGATTGCAGTCGAAGAGGCGATGGCACTTTTAAAGCCGAGCTATTGGCAATATGAAGGAATCGAGCGTGTTGTAGACGGCAAACAGCAGCAGCTTCTCGCTGTGCTACTTGAGCTTCAAAAGACGACGATGAATGCGCGAGCGACGAGCTGGATTAACAGCACGCTAAACAATTTATCAAACGCGACATTTACGGCATTAACGAACAAAAACGTATATGCGGACGGTGCACAGCTGCGTACAGATGTGACATTGGAGCAAATTCAAGCAGCGTATGAGGAAGCAAAGGCAATTATCGACAATGCGGCGACAAAGTCAACGTATGAGCAGTACGTGTACTATTACTACGCGAAAGAAGCGTCGAAACTACTGGAAAAGCCAATTGAGTACGAAGCATCGATTCAGCTCGTAAAAGAGGACGTGACGCAGGAGCAAATTGATGCTGTATTTGCGACGTGGACGTACGATGAAACGAACACGAGTCAAGCACAAGAGTTAATTCAGCAGTTAAAGGCAACGATGAACGACGCGCTCGCTATGCGTGACGTACTGAAGCTCGTTGAAAAAGAAGATGTAACGGACGCGGCGGTGACGGAGCAATTCGTTGCGGCATATACGAAGCTCATGAGTAGCGACAACAGTTATCA
>JAXJTE010000162.1:0-40775 GCA_036309765.1 Caryophanon sp.
GAGCGTTTAATTGCTATTGCAAAAGCATTAGGTACTGAAGTAAAGGATCTCGTCAAAGGGAATGAAACAAACGAGCCTTTGGAAGTTGTTTTTAGAGGGGAACTGACGAATCGCCAGTCGAAACGAGCGTTTGAAGCCGTCCTTTTTGCGATTGAAGATTATGTGACGATGAAGCAGGTGGATTAGATGAATAGACGCGAACAAGCTGAAAAAACGGCTGAAGCCTTTGCTGCCTCTTTTTTAGATGATGTATATGGCTATGATTTGTTTGTAGGCTCTCAAATTGAACGTATTTTAAGTGAGAAAGTACATTTAGTGTATAAAAATATTGAAGACTCTGCTTTTTTCGGTGCAGCGATTACACATCAATCAAGCGATAAATTTGTCGTATTAAATACACATCACCCATTACGAACACGGTATTTTACTGCGGCACATGAGCTTTGGCACCTTTCAGAAGCAAGTCAAATGCAACAAGAACGGTTTGATCATGAACGTGCTGCAGACCGTTTTGCCGCCTGTTTACTGTTACCAAAGCCCCTTGTCAAAGCACTCTGGAAACGGTTCAACGAAAAGTGGAACGAAGAACAGGCTGTACTGACCATTGCTGATTTATCAGCAGCTCCTTATAAAACGGTTGAACGTAGAATAGTTGAGGTAGGAGAAACAATGAACGTATCGCATTCAGAAGAAGAGTGGCAACAATTACGCCAACACTATGCTTTGCCTGATTCGCCACTTGATTTAGCTCTTCATGACACAAAATTTCATGCGTATGAAAAACAAGTATTAATGCATGTGGAGAAGGGATTAGATCCGTTAACGGCCAGCAATAAGTTAGCAGGATTTGCACCGAGCGTGAGTGAACAGCTGCGACAAGAGGGAATCGCGAATGAATAAGCGCTTGGGCAAAGTATTTGTCGATACAAATATTCTTTTACAGGCAGATTGGTATCAACATGATTCTATTTTCGAGTGGATCGACGCACTGTATGAAGAAGTATATATTCATCAAATGGTATTAGACGAACTATTGAGCGTGAGTGCTCGAAATAAAGTGACACAATATATTGAGGACGGTCGATGGCATTTGTTTAATCCAGATGATGAAAATTGCTTATCAGATGATTTGTATGATATTTATGAAGGATATGTTCATCAGATGAAGCAAGCATTTCGCCGGCTCGATCAGAAAAAAATAAAACAAGGACGTCGTTTAAAAGGCACCAATGACTTAGGTGAGATTCATTGCCTAGCTGCAGCCCTCTTAATAAGTGCCACCATTATTTGTAGTAATGACGGGGATATTCAAGAGGTCATTGATGATAATGAACTTGAGGTTGCTTCAGAAGACGAAACGGAAAATAGGAAGTTGGTACAGGATACACTAAAGGACTTTTGTTATTACATATGTCTACATAAAATTGCGCCTGAATCAAACGTAAGAAAACTATTAAAAGCGTTTCAAAAAGAAAAAATACAAGAATTAGATGCTTTGTTAAACACAATTAGATGAGCAAAAATGAAGGCGAGTTGTCCTAAGAAAGGATGGGGTCCCGTCAGAAAAATGTGGATTTACAACGTTAAGGGATTTTTTCTGACGGAAACGCCTATTTTAACAACACTCTTTCATAGAAGGACGTGAAATACATGATTGATTATATGAAGTTCGATGTGATGTGGATGGACGATGTTATCGCAACGGTTGATTTAAAGCCCGCAAATGGTGGCACGCCGTATGTAGTGAATTACATTACGGATTTCAATAAGCAGTTCTCACCGAATATGGAGGGGCATATTACGCTAGAGGAGCTGGAGAAGTGGCTAAAGTGGCGTACCTTCCCACCGACACGCGCAAATGCAAAGGAGCTGCTTGAAAGCCTCGGCATGCAAGCGTACAACCGTTGGGGCATTGTCCGTAAAACGCATGGTGTAATGGCAGATGATGAAATTTGGCTTCGATTCAAGGGAGAGCAGCTAGTTCATAAAGATGTATGTCTTCGAAAAGAGTTGTATTATCCAGATGACTCTGGTCAGACAGTTGAATGTAAAGAAGAGCTAGTAAATACGAAGAAGACAATTTAGCTGCATTTGTATCGTTCGTTACAGGACTTAAAAGGCATAAAAGTGCATCACTCCCCTAAAGGAGATGATCAAGCTACACATAGTTACTTCCAAAATAATAAATTCTTTCCATGGAAGCTTCAAATTTGGTGTAACAAAGATGAGCACACTATATTGAAAACCATGAAACGTAAGGAGGAATGTTCCGATGTATCAACATTTTGTCGCTGTGACAAGCGTTTATTCAAAAGGGCAACGTATTGCATGGCATTTTAGTTCGGAGCGTACGGATGTAACTGTTATCCGTGACTTTATGAACGCCTTTAAAAAAGTACATGGATCAACGAAACTTGGCATTCACCGGATGAGTACCAATTCATTGGAATGGTCTTCCATCACTGAACGTGACCTTTTTTTCAAAGATATGCTTGTGATTCAGGATCGTGATGAATTCATTCAATTAGCGAAAGCAGATGAAGGGTTAGATACGAATAAAATCATCAAAACATTTGCGGTGCAGGCATAAATGGATATGCTGTTCAACGACGAGTTCATCTCGTCGTTTTTTGTTGCGCTTGTATCATATTACAAACTCGATTAAAGTTAACCTTATTTATTGAAGTTAACTATATAACTAGTGTTTTATCTTTCGAAAAAGGACGAAAATATACCAATTCGGAATAAAAAGTTAACTCCATCAACGCGCAAACATGGTACTTGTCTCTCTTTGAAAATACCAGCTAACAACAACACGAAGAATGATGGAGTAGCTTGTCAGATCCACGAAAAAATCAACATTTGCACAAAGAAAAAAGGAATGATAGAATACTCTATAGACAAAGAAAAAGGACTTAGAGATTGCAGTCTCTAAGCCCTAAGTATATTCAAGTCCTCACAGAATTGAATCACAACCAGTGATTTCATTCTATCAGAGGAACATTATTACTGTCAATATTGATACAGTAGATTAATGTTCAAAAGAGTGAGGCGGAGGGACCAACGCCACAAAACCTCCTTAAACAACAGGAAAGGTTATGACTTAGCCGCCGCACATAATTAAGTCTAGCACTCAAAAAAGCTGCTCTCCCTTGCAGTCAGAGTGTGAATGGTGTGCGCCACCACTAAGGGCGCGGTGGGTTATCTGTACAGTTACGGCTGTAGCAGGTGCATCACATACTATAGTTGTTGCTGAGTTTCTCATAACCAGTAGAATAGGCATTCATGTTACAGGCAAAAAGGCGTGTGTACAAGCTATAGGAACTGTTACGGGCAGATTTGTAACAGTAGATGTCACTTCGAGAAATCGAGCATTCAAGGGAGCATATACGCATACTCAGGGCTGAACTTCGATGACTGAGATTTAAAAACAATCATATATACAAACAACATATATAGAATGCCTGTCTGACTCCTTAGATTAAATCTATTTTTTTTAATCTTTGAGAGTTAGGCAGGCATTTTTTCATGCCACAGCCTAGCGACTACCATCTCAGCCTGAGCTGGAAACCCCTTAATACTGCAAGCTGAAATGTACGAAACAGCATGAAAAAATAAACTAACTTAAAGCTCTTATAAGAAGAAAGATAAGAGCTTTAGAGAAATGATCAGATAGAAGATAGTTTCAAGGTTACGAATAGGAAAGGAGGAGTGTCTCGAGTATGAGATGCTCCTCCTTTTTTGGTTAAAACGATTCTAAAAAATGCTGTGCAACTTTGGAAAGTGGTCGATCTTTGTTCCAAATGAGCGATGTTTTGTTGTACAGATCACAGTCTTCAATTTCAATAATGTCGATTTCATGTTCATGTGATAGTAGCGTAGATTTAGGTAATACAGCTGCACCCATACCTGTTGCGACGAACGAGCAAATAATCGACGCATCGTGGCATTCGCATACGATGTTGAGCTTAATGCCTTGCTTTAAGCATAAGTTATGAAACGAGCTGTACATGCCGTAACGCTCTTCTCGTACGACCATAACGAGTGGAATATCCGATAAATCTTTCATTGAAATAGATGTTTTCGACGCTGGCCATTGCCACTGCTTTGGTACGAATAATACGTACGGCTCGACTTGTAATGTTTTCGCATCGTAGTCGAGATGAATGTCCGCAGCGAATCGAACGACAGCAAATTCAACTAAACGCTCGTCTAAAAATTTCAGCACCTCGTACGGATGCCCATCTAAAATGCGAAACGTTACGAGTGGGTATGTTTGCTGAAACGCTTGAATGCGCGGTGGTAAAAAATTAATGCCGCACGTTTTCGCGGTGCCGATTGCGAGCTGTCCACGAATGCCATCCCCCGTTTCTTTTACTTCCACAACAGTGTCCTCTAATTGATGCAAAATGCTAATGGCGCGCTGGTATAAAAGTGAGCCTGCTTCTGTAAGCTCGACGCTACGGCTATTACGGAAAAATAATGCAGTGCCTAGCTCTTCTTCCATTAATTTGAGCTGATGGCTAAGCGGTGGCTGCGCCATGTTTAATTTTTTCGCCGCGCGTGTAATTTGCCCTTCATCTGCGACCGTCACGAAATAGCGAAGTTGACGAATATCCACAAAATCCCTCTTTCCATATTTTTTTAGTATTTAAAATATACCTTTAAGATATTTGTGCTATATCATGCGTGGTGATAAGATAAACGTAATTATTTTCAGAATAATCTTTTTCTATAAAAAATAGTGTTTTTCGAGCTATTTATAAATGAAAAGTAGATTATTTGAATTGAAATCGCGAAATATCTTTCAGGGATATATTGCCACAAAAAAACGGAGAAGTAAACTTTATAAGTATGTTTTGGGGGAGTGATTCATATGTTAATGTATATCAATTTAGCTGCAGTGATTATTGTGGCTGTGTACGCGTTGTATTTATTTACGAAAATTGTGTATAGCCGTTACGTATTCATTAAGCTTGGAAAAAAGCCGGATATGGAGTGGAATATTGGGGAGCGTGTACGTACGGTGATCATTAACGGTTTCGGTCAAAAGAAGCTGTTTAAAGATAAAAAGAGCGGCATTATGCACGCCATTTTATTTTATGCATTTTTCATTATTCAAATTGGCTTGATCGAAGTTGTCATTAAAGGATTTAGTAAAGGGTATGAATATCCACTTGGCAGCTTCCATAAATATTTTAGCTTTTTACAGGAATGGACAACATTTTTAATGCTTGCGGCTGTGCTGTACGCATTTTACCGTCGTTACGTTGAAAAGTTAAAGCGCCTGCAATGGAAACGTGACGGGAAAGCTGCGTTCGTCGTTGGGGCATTAACAGTGCTAACAACAACGATTTTATTAACGCTTGGATTTGAATCTGTCATGTTAGAGCGCGAAGCAAACTTTGTATATGCGCCGTTTTCTAGCTTAGTCGCTGTCGTATTTGGCTTTGTTGGCCCGACGATTGGTGCGGTGCTGTTTTATGTGTTCTGGTGGATTCATTTATTAACAGTATTAGTATTTATGGTATTTGTACCACAATCGAAGCAAGCGCATGAGCTGTTTGCGATGTTTAATTTATTTTTCAAAAAAGCAGGAGCTGTTGGACGTTTACGCAAAATTGATTTTGAGGACGAGACATTAGAAGAGTTTGGCGTTGGGAAAATTGAAGACTTCACACAAACGCAATTAATCGATTTATATGCATGTGCGGAATGTGGACGCTGTACGAATATGTGCCCAGCTGCAGGAACAGGCAAAATGTTATCACCGATGAATTTAATTGTGAACTTACGTAACCACTTAACGGAAAAAGGGGCGCTCATTACGTCTCGCACGCCGTGGGTACCAGCGTTTGCGTTTAGCGACACATCAGGAAATCAGCTCGCATTACAAGCAGCTGGTGGCAGTCCACAACTAGAGCCAGTACAAGCGAAAGAGCTGCTTGGTGACGTTGTAACAGGGCAAGAGCTATGGGCATGTACGACATGTCGTAACTGTGAAGATCAATGTCCAGTCATGAATGAGCACGTAGATAAAATTATCGATTTACGTCGTTATTTAGTAATGACACAAGGAGATATGCCAACTGAGGCGTCTCGTTATTTCCAAAACATTGAGCGTCAAGGCAATCCGTGGGGCACAAACCGTAACGAGCGTGTGAAGTGGCGCGAAGGTATGGAAGATATCATTAAAACAGTAGATGAAGTTGAGGAGTTTGACGTGCTATTTTGGGTTGGCTCAATGGGCTCGTTCGATATTCGTAACCAGCGCATCGCTCAAGCATTCGCTCGTTTAATGCATGAAGCTGGCGTGAAATTTGCGATTTTAGGTAACCATGAAGGCAACTCTGGCGACACAGCACGCCGCATGGGGAATGAATATTTATTCCAAGATTTATGCGCACAAAACATTGCCGTATTTGAAGAATACAATGTACGCAAAATCGTGACGACGGATCCACACGCATTTAACTCATTTAAACATGAGTATCCAGATTTCGGATTAAAAGATGTAGAAGTTGTGCATCATACAGAATTACTGCGAGACTTAGTAGCACAGAAAAAGCTTGTGCCGACAAATCGTGTAGAGGAAAAAATTGTGTACCATGATTCATGTTATATCGGACGCTACAACGATATTTACGATGCGCCGCGCGACATTTTACGCCATATTCCAGGTGTTGAAATTTTAGAGATGAAGCGCAATCGTCAAGATGCGATGTGCTGTGGTGCAGGCGGTGGCGGTATGTGGATGGAAGACCGTGAAGGCACGCGCATTAACTTAGCACGTACTGAAATGGCACTTGAAACGAACCCGAGTGTAATCGGTAGTAACTGTCCGTACTGCTTAACGATGTTAACGGACGGTACGAAAGCGTTAGAAGTAGAAGAAAACGTGAAAACGTTAGATATTGCTGAAATTTTAGATCGATCTATCGTGTATACAGAAGGGGGCGTTCAGTAGATGAAAACCGCACAAGAAGTCAAGACAATGACAACAGGCGATGCGTTTATGGAAGCATTACAAGAAGTTGGTATGTCGTACGTATTTTGTAACTTAGGTAGCGATCACCCATCGATTATTGAAGCACTTGCGAAGGCAAAGCAGGAAGGGCGCTCATTACCAAAAGCGATTATTTGCCCACATGAAAGCGTCGCAATGGCTGCGGCGCAAGGGTATGCGATGCTGACCGATGAAGCACAAGGGGTCATCATTCATACCGACGTAGGTACACAAAACTTAGGTGGCGCTGTACACAACGCATTTCGCGCACGCGTGCCCGTCTTTATTTTCGCTGGAGAAACACCGTACACAATGGAAGGGGAGTTGCCGGGTAGCCGCAACTCCTATGTAAACTATTTACAAAATGTGTACGACCAGCGTGGCATCGTGCGCTCATATGTGAAATGGGAGGGGGATATTCGCACAGGAAAAAATGTGAAGCAGCTTGTTTACCGTGCAATGCAGCTGGCAACGAGTGCTCCAGCTGGGCCGGTTTATTTAACAGGTGCTCGCGAAGTGTTGGAAGAAGCTGTAACGCCGCGTGAAAGTGAATGGGCACAATGGCAAGCGATTGCTCAAGGTGCACTTCCACAACGTGAGGCAGAGCACATTGTCGAAGCATTAGCATCGGCAAAGCGTCCAGTACTTATTACGTCGTATGTCGGCAAAAACCCACAAGCAGTTGAAGCGCTCGTGCAATTATGTGAGCAGTTCGCTGTGCCGGTTGTCGAGCACATTCCGACGTACATGAACTTCCCACGTGATCATGTGCTGCATGCAGGCTTCGATCCACATACGCTCATTGCGGACGCCGACGTCATTATCGCGCTTGATACAGACGTGCCGTGGGTCGTAACGCAGCAAAAGCCACAGGATGACTGTCGCGTATTTTTCATTGATGTAGACCCAGTGAAGGAGCATATTCCACTATGGCATATTGCGGCGACGAAAACGTACCGAGCAGATGCAGAGGAAGTGTTACAGCAGCTATTACAATGTAGCAAGCATCTTCCGCCTTCAAATGTCGCGCAATGGCAGGAGCGATACGACGCACAGCGCACGCAATGGACACAAGAGGCAAAGCGAGGCGACATCATTACACCAGAATGGTTAACGCACTGCATCGCGCAAGTAGTCGATGAAGATACGATTGTACTCGATGAAACGATTACGAGCACGATGACGGTATGCAAGCATTTACCGCGTACGAAGCCGCGTACATACTTTACAAGCGGTGCGACGTCACTTGGCTGGAATGGCGGTGCAGCAATTGGCATGAAGCTTGCACATCCGGAAAAAACAATCGTGAGCTTAACTGGCGACGGGACGTATTTATTTAGTGAGCCAGCTGCTGTACATTGGATGGCACGTCGTTACGATGCGCCGTTTTTAACGGTCATTTATAACAACGAAGGCTGGAACGCAACGAAAATGAATTTATTAAAGCGCTACCCAGATGGTGTCGCAAAGCAAACAGATAGTTATTGGGTGAACTTTGATCAGTCAGCGGATTTAGCAAAAATTGCAGAGGCAGCTGGAGGGGCTTTTGCATTAACTGTAAGCGACCCAGCGCAGCTAGTCGATGCACTTCAGCAAGCGATGGACTGCGTGAAAGCAGGGCGCAGTGCAGTCGTTGATGTGCGATTAGCTGCTATCTCTCAACAAACATCGTATTAACTATATAGCAGTATTTATTCTACATTAATTTGTAATTCATATACTTTTTTAATCTGTATTTATAAAAATTAGCGATGTGAAAAATTCCCTTTGTTACACGATAATCAATAAATCCCCTCTGGAGCGAATTCCCATAATTCGCTCCTTTTTTCTTTTTAACGCGTTATTTTTTCTGTTTGGAACGTCATTTAAAAATAATTTTAAAAATTTTTCAATACGTCTTTTGGTGAAAAAAGAACGGCTGCTGAGTGATAAATCGCGCTACATCAACGTTTCTTTCATGTTGCATTAATTCATATTTAAAAAGTATACGAAACGTATTATACACATATTAGTAATCTATGAGGAACAATGTTAATTTTAAAAAAACAGAATATTCGAACTGATAAAGTCCGAGTGAAACTGACTTATTTAGGAGGTTACGTATGAAAATTTTAGTGCTAATGAAGCAAACATTTGATACGGAAGAAGAAATTTTTTTAGTAGATGGCAAGCTAAAGGAAAGCGGTGTCAAATATGTCATCAACCCATATGACGAGTATGCGGTAGAGCAGGCGATCCTGTTAAAAGAGCAGCAAGGTGCGGAAGTAACAGTCGTAACAGCTGGGCCGGCACGTGCAGAGGAAGCGTTACGTACAGCTGTTGCAGTTGGCGCGGACAATGCGATTTTACTCGACGAGGAATCATTAAATGGTGATGAGTACACAATTTCAAACGTGTTAGCAGCAATCGCGCAAAAAGAATCATATGACCTTATTTTAGCAGGGCATATGTCAGTTGATGACGGCGCGGCACAAATCGGACCACGCGTCGCAGAATTGCTCGGCATTCCACACATTTCAACAATTACTGGCTTAACAATCGACGGTCAAACAGCGCGTGCAGAAAAAGACGTAGAAGGTGACCTTGAAACGATTGAAGTACAACTGCCAGCGTTATTAACAGCGCAGCAAGGATTAAACGAGCCACGCTACCCGACATTACCGGGCATTATGAAGGCGAAGAAAAAGCCGATTGAGCGTGTCACAGCAGCGGACTTAGGCATTGATGTAGCCGCAATTGGCTCAAAAACAGAAACGTTAACGTTAAACTTACCACAGAAAAAATCAGGTGGTCGCATTTTAGAAGGCGAATTACATGAGCAAACAACAGAGCTTGTGAACTTACTACGCAACGAAGCGAAAGTCGTATAAGGGGGAGTAACGGATGAGTAAAAATGTAGTAGTTGTAGCAGAAAGCCGTAATGGCAATTTACGTAACGTATCGTTTGAAGTATTAACAGCAGCACAAACAATCGCAAACGGTGGTCACGTAACAGCCGTTGTATTCGGCGAAGCAAGCGAGGAGCAAGTACAGCAGCTAGCACAGCACGGCGCAGATACAGTGCAAATTGCTGAGCATGCGGACTTAGCATCGTATTCGACAGACGGATACACGCAAGCGTTCACACAAATCATTAACAGCATTCAGCCAGATGCGATTTTAATCGGGCATACAGCGACAGGTCGCGACTACGCACCACGCGTTGCAGCCCGCTTAAACTTAGGATTAATTTCTGACTGTACAGGTGTTGCAGTAGAAGGCGACGACGTAGTGTTCACACGTCCAATTTATGCGGGCAAGCTGTTCCAAACGAGAAAAGTAACGAGCGGCACTATTTTTGCGACAATTCGTCCAAACAACATCGAAATCGCAGAGCCAAATACGGCGCGTACGGCAAACGTTGTGAAAACGAGCGTGGACGTAACGAACATTCGTACAGTCATTCAAAACGTTGTGCGTAAAACGAGCGGTGCGATCGACTTAACAGAAGCGAAAATTATCGTATCAGGCGGTCGTGGCGTGAAAAGTGCAGAAGGTTTCGCACCTGTTCGCGAGCTAGCAGAAGTGCTTGGCGCAGCAGTTGGCGCTTCACGTGCTGCATGTGACGCAGGCTACTGTGATTATTCAATGCAAGTTGGACAAACAGGGAAAGTTGTAACGCCAGACCTTTATATCGCGTGCGGTATTTCAGGTGCGGTACAACATTTAGCTGGTATGTCGAACTCAAAAATTATTATCGCGATCAATAAAGATCCAGAAGCACCCATTTTCAAAGTAGCAGATTACGGCATCGTTGGCGATTTATTCGAGGTGCTACCGTTACTCGCAGAAGAATTTAGAAAAGTGCCAGTATAAACAAGGGGGAAATTGCATGGGTAACATTTTAGAAGGGCTGACGGTCATTGACTTAACACAAAACGTCGCAGGTCCATTTTGTTCACAAATTTTAGGGGACTTAGGTGCAACGGTTATTAAAATCGAGCGTCCAGGGCACGGCGATGATACACGTCATTGGCACCCACCATTATGGGGAGAGGAGTCATCAACGTTTTTAGCGTTAAACCGCAACAAAAAAAGCGTCTGCGTTGACTTAAACGATCCAGTAGGGCAAGAAATCGTTCAAAAGCTTTGCGAAACAGCAGACATTTTCGTTCATAGCTTAAAGCCAGGCAGTGAAGAATCACGCGGCTTAGGCTACGAGCAGCTAACAAAAAACAACCCGAAGCTTATTTACGCATCAATTAGTGCGTTTGGTGACATGGGCAAAATGAAAAACAAGCCAGGTTACGACCCACTTATTCAAGCGTACAGCGGCATTATGAGTTTAACAGGTAATGAAGGCGACGACCCAGCGCGCGTTGGTGTATCGATTGTCGATATGGCAACAGGTATGTGGTGCTTAATCGGTATTTTAAGTGCACTACAGCATCGTAACCAAACAGGCGAGGGCAGTAAAGTGGCAAGCAGCTTACTTGAAACAGGGCTTGCTTGGACGACGCTTCAAATGTCTACATTCATGGCATCAAAACGTCTACCTCGCAAATGGGGTACAGGCATGGCGACGACAGTTCCGTACCAAGCGTTCAAAACAAAAGGCGATCAGTGGGCAATTATCGCTGCTGGTAACAACCGCTTATTCGCAGCGTTATGTGAAGCGCTTGACTTACAAGAGCTTGTGAACGATCCGAAGTTTGCGACGAATGCCGCACGCGTTGAAAACCGTAAAGAAGTGCAGCAATTAATCGAAGCGCGTACGTTAACGTTTGATGTCGATGATTTAGTCGCATTAATGGAAAAATACAACGTGCCAAGCTGCCCAATTAATACGTTAGACCGCGTATTAAAAGATGAGCAAGTGAATGCGCTAAACATGATTAAAGATGTAGACGGCTTCCGCGTTGAAGATTTCCGCATCGTGGACTTACCGTTCCGCATTAACGACGAGCGTGGTCACATTCAGTCACTGCCACCACTTTTAGGTGAGCATACAGAAGAAGTGTTACGCGCATTGAACTTAACAGAAGAGCAAATTGCGCATTTACAACAAGAAACAGTTGCGCGATAGGAGGCGGTTCATATGACGTTACCAGAGCGCGTACAGCTGTACGAAGTCGGGCCGCGAGAAGGATTCCAATCAGAGCCCGTACTCGACACAGACAAAAAAATTGAATTTGTCGATGCGCTTAGTCGCACCGGCTTACGACATATCGAAGTGACGTCATTTGTGAGCCCGAAATGGGTGCCACAAATGGCCGATGCCGAGGCGTTAATTGCCGGCATTCACCGTGAACCAGGCGTGATTTACCGCGCCGCATACTTAAACGTACAAGGGTTAGAACGCGCATTAAACAACAATGTCACACTCGATGGCAGTTTAGTGCTATCAGCGAGCGATACGTTTTCAAAGCGCAACATGAATAAATCAACAGTCGAAATGTTCTCGAACTTATCAGACTGGATCGCCGCGTATAAAGCCGCTAACATTCGCGTGAAGCAAATGGGCTTTATGGCATCGTTTGGCTGCAACTTCGAAGGCTACATCCCATTACCACATTTAATCAAGCTAATGGGAGACGTCATCGATTTAGCCGCTGATGCAGGCGAAACGATTCAAAAAGTAAAGCTCGCCGACACGATGGGCTGGGCAAACCCAGAGCAAATTAAGCGCACGGTCCAAACGATTCAAAATAAATGGCCGCAACTTGATATTCACTTGCATTTGCATGACACGCGCGGGCTTGGCTTAGCGAACGTGTACGCAGCATTGCAAGAAGGGCTATGGGAGTTTGATACAGCGATCGGCGGTTTAGGTGGCTGTCCGTTTGCAGCAGTAAAAGGAGCACCCGGCAATATTTCAACAGAGGACGTCGCGTTTTTATGCGAGCAAATGGGCATCGATACAGGGCTGAATTTAGCCGCGCTCGTTGATTGTGCAAACAAAGCAGAGGAACTCGTTGGTCGCGCATTGCCAGGGCATTTAGCAAAAGGTGGCTTACAGGAGCACGTTCGGCCAAAAACATGGAAGCAAGTACAAGGATAACTTAGGAGGAATGAAAAAATGGTAACAACAACATCGTATTCAGATTTCCAGCAAGACATTCGTAACGGGGTGCGCGAAGTATGTGCGCGTTTTGACTTAGAATATTGGCGCAAGTCGCACGAGGAAAACTTATACCCAACAGAATTCGTAAAAGCGATGAGCGATGCAGGTTGGTTAGGTGCGTTAATTCCAGAAGAATACGGCGGATCAGGCTTAGGTTTCACTGAAGGTGCCATCATTTTAGAGGAAGTTAACCGCTCAGGTGGTAACGCAAACCAAGTACACGCACAAATGTACACAATGGGTGCCTTACTACGTCACGGTAGCGATGAGCAAAAGAATAAATACTTACCACAAATTGCTTCAGGTAACTTACGTTTACAAACGTTCGCCGTTACAGAGCCAGACGCTGGTACAGATACGACGAAATTAACGACATTCGCTGTGAAAAAAGGCGACAAATACATCATTAACGGTCAAAAAATCTTCATCTCACGCTTCAACAATACAGACTTAATGTTATTGCTAGCGCGTACGACACCACTGGATCAAGTGAAAAAGAAAACACACGGCATTAGCTTATTTTTAATCGACACGCGTGAAGTTGGAGAAGGCATGATCGAAGCAACGAAAATTCCAACAATGCTTGGTGGCGACACGAACCAATTATTCTTCAGCGACTTAGAAGTGCCAGAAAGCGCATTAATCGGTGAAGAAGGACGCGGCTTATATTGCGTAATGGACGGCATGGTAGCAGAGCGCTTATTAGTATCAGGTTCAGCACTTGGTAACGGTAAATGGTTTGTCGATCAAGCAGTGAAATACGGTAACGAGCGCGTTGTATTTGACCGCCCGATTACACAAAACCAAGGTGTACAATTCCCAATCGCACAAGCGTACATGGAGCTACGTGCAGCAGAAGCGTTAATGTACGAAGCTGCAGCGAAGTTTGATGCACAAGACCCATCAGCTGGTGCTGACGCGAACATGGCGAAATATTTATGTTCAGACGCAGCGTACCATGCAGCAGAAGCATGTATGCAAACGTTCGGTGGTTACGCAGCTGCAAACGAGTACCACGTAAACCGTAAATGGATGCAAGCACGCATGATGAAGATCGCACCGATTTCTTCAAACTTAATTTTAAGCTACGTTGGGCAGCACGTATTAAAAATGCCTCGATCTTACTAAGAAGGGAGTTTGCCGCATGACAGTCGATACACAAACGTTCGAAACGTTAAAAGTTGAGTTTCTCGGAGAAGACCAAGAAGTATTAGTCGTGACGTTAAACCGTCCAGACGTAATGAACGCCATGAACACAAAAATGCTAGAAGAAAGACTGGCATTGTTCCGCGAGCAAGCGTATAACGAAACGCTTCGCTGCATCGTCATTACAGGCGCTGGTGATAAAGCGTTTAGTGCAGGTGGCGATTTAAAAGAGCGCAACGGCATGGGCAACAACTCATGGAAGCGCCAACATCAAATTATTGAAGATTTAGTGCTATTAACGCGTGACTTCCCAGTGCCGATCATCGCAGCGGTTGAAGGCTACGCATTAGCAGGGGGCTGTGAGCTTGCATTATCAAGCGACTTCATCATCGCTTCAGAAACGGCAGTATTCGGTTTATCCGAGGCGCTGCGTGGCATTTTACCAGGCGGCGGTGGCTTACAAAACTTAGCGCGTGCAATCGGTGTACGCCGAGCGAAGGAAGTCATTTACACAGGTCGCAAGCTAAACGCGGAATTAGCGTACGAGTGGGGTCTTGTAAACGAAGTCGTACCAAAAGGCCAAGCAAAAGATAAGGCGATCGAAATTGCGTTTAAAATCGCAGCGAGTGCACCAATGGCTGTACGTGCAGCGAAAGTGTCAATCAACAACGGCTCAGAAACGGACTATCATAGTGCGTATGCGTTAGACATCGCGGCATACAACTTATTAGTAATTTCTGAAGATCGCTTGGAGGGGGTTGCGGCTTTCAATGAAAAACGTAAACCAAACTGGCAATGTAAATAACGACATCATGGAGCGACTTGTCGCGTTCATTACAACGACGACGTACGCTTCACTCCCAGCTGAAATCATTACGCTAGCAAAGCAGGCCATGATCGATACACTCGGTGTGTCGATTGCCGGCTGGCGCGAGGACGCGGTACAAAAAACGATTGCAGTATACGGCGAACAAGCTGGCCATGCTTCGTTATTTGCACAGGCGAAAAAGACGTCTGAGGAAAACGCGGCACTCATTAACGGAACAGCAACGCACGTGCTCGATTACGACGATGCCTCTGCTGGTGTGATCATCCACCCGAGCGCACCGATTTTAGCAGCTATTACACCTGTAGCAGAGCGACGACAAAGCTCTGGGCAAGACGTCATTACGGCGTATGCGATTGGTACAGAAGTAATGATCCGCATCGGTGAAATCATGGGTGTGCAGCATTACCGTCTCGGCTGGCATGCGACCGACACACTTGGGACAATCGGTGCAGCGTCGGCGTGTGCATACTTAGAAAACTTAAACGATGAGCAATGTGCACATGCGATTGCGATTGCAGCGTCGATGAGCGGTGGCTTACAAAAAAACTTTGGTTCAATGACGAAGCCGCTGCACGTCGGACTTGCCGCATCGCATGGCATTCAAGCCGTAAAGCTCGCACACGCTGGCTTTACGGGCAATACAAATATCTTTAAAGATCGCGGCTTCTTCTTAGCGTATGGCGGCATGACCGAGCAAGACGTTATTGCCAAACAAGCGACACTCCAGTTCGGGTCGCCGTATGACTTACTTACAAGCTTAGCGGTCAAAAAATTCCCGTGCTGCTTTGCGACACATCGCTTCATTCATGGCATGCAGCTACTGAAAAAGCAGCACAACTTAACGCTAGACGACATTGAAGCAATCGTACTTCATGCACAGTCTCGCAGCTTACTACCACTTGTACACCACCGTCCAAAAATGGGTTTACAAGGGAAGTTTAGCGCACAATATACCGTACTTGCGGCGCTTGTCGATGAGCAAGTGACGTTAACGAGCTTTACAGACGAGCAAGTGCAGCGTCCACATATTCAGCAAGCGTTCGAAAAAGTGAGCGTACATGTGCTAGAAGAACCTGAAACACCAGTGGAAGGACTATTACCTGTGACGCTTCATATTCATGCACGCGACGAAGTGTACGAACTAAGCGTACCGATTGCACCAGGGTCGGTTGAACTTCCACTTTCAGCAGACGAGCACCGCGAAAAATGGGTGAGCTGCTTACATTATTACGCACCGGACGTACCGGCAAGCCAATTTTCTCAACGTTATGACGATGGGATGGCATTGGAGACAATTACACGCTTTAGCGACTGGCTTCAAGCTGTGCACGACGCGGTAGAAACACCATTACTGAAACATTAGGAGGCACTATACTTATGAAAATCGCAGTGTTTAATGAAAATCAAGTTGGCGTTATTAACGGCGACAACGTAGTCGATATTACGGAATTAATAGGCTGGAACAAGGAAGAGCCACAGCGTTCACTTGTACAGTTAATGAAAAACTTCAACGACTTAAAGCCAAAAATTGAAGACGGCTTAGCAACATGCCCTTCATATCCAGTAAATGATGTAGCGTTACGTGCACCAGTGCCAAACCCAAGCAAAATCGTCGCTGCACCGATCAACTACATTTTACACAAGGAAGAAATGAACACAGCGTTAACCGTTGACCGTTTAGGCTTCTTCTTAAAATCACCATCTTCTATTATCGGACCGAACGACACGGTGCTATTACCGTTCAAAGATCGCCGCGTTGACCACGAAGCAGAAATCGCATTCGTTATCGGCAAAGAAGCAAAAGACGTAAAAGCAGAAGATGCAGCAGACTACATTTTCGGTTACTTAGCGTTAATGGACATTACCGTACGCGGGAAAGAAGATCGTCCTTGGCGTAAATCATTCGACACATTCACACCAATCGGACCGTGGATCGTAACGAACGACGAAGTAGAAGATCCAAATAAGCTACAAATGAATCTTTGGGTAAACGAGGAAATTCGTCAATCAGCGAACACAAGCGACTTAATTTATGACTGCTATAAGTTTTTAGAAGCTGCTTCAAACGTCATGACACTGCTTCCAGGTGACATTGTGACAACAGGAACTCCAGAAGGCGTAGCACCGATTGTACAAGGTGACACAGTGCGCATTCATATCGAGCGCATCGGTGAGTTTTCTGTCAGCGTAGACTACAAGCCAGGTATTTAATTTCATAACGTGATGGCTAATTGCTTTTAACAGCAACTAGCGGTCACATCAAAACTACTTAAACGAAAGTGAGGAAATACGATGTCAGAACATAAATTAGAGCAACAATGGACACCGGAATTACTGGAGTTTCACGAGGAGTTACAATCAAAAAATATGGGACCACTTTGGGCGTCTGTGTTTAGTTCATCACAGCCAACACCACGTGCCATTCCGTACTTATGGAAAAAGCAATTAATTTTAGACATGTTAGAAAAGGCGAAAACGTTACTGCAAGTTGGTACAGGGTCAATTGATCGCCGTGCCGTATACTTAGTAAACCCAGGCATGAAATACTTACAACCACACGGCTGGGGCGGGGCAACACAAACGCTTTACGCCGCTGTACAAGCATTAAACCCAGGTGAAATCGCACCGCCACACCGTCATATGACATCAGCGCTACGCTTCATTATGGAAGGAAAAGGCGCATCAGGTGTTGTAAACGGCGTGAAATACAACTTCGAGCCAGGTGATTATGTCATTACGCCTGAATGGTGCTGGCATGACCATATTAACGAAGGCGACGAAACTGTACTTTGGATGGACTGCTTAGACATTCCGTTCACATCAGCGTTAACGAGCTCGTTCTTTGAAATGTATCCAGGTGGGCAGCAGCCAATCGACTTCCCAGAAGACTACGGCACAAAACGCTACGCAGGTGGTATGGTTCGTCCGATTTCAGATCGTAAGCCATCACCAGCGCCACTTGGTCGTTACACATGGGATTTAACGAAGCAAGCAATCGATGGACAATCACAATTTGAGCCAGATCCATATGATGGCTTTGCGGTGGAATACATTAACCCATCAACTGGTAAAGACGCAAACGGACGCATCGGTGCACGCATGCAAGGTTTACCAGTCGGCTTTAAAGGCAAAGCACACCGCCATACGCACAGCTCTGTATACGTTGTGCATAAAGGGAAAGGCTACACAGTCATTAACGGTGAGCGCTTCGATTGGGAAGCAGGCGATTTCTTCGTCGTACCAGTATGGGCAGTGCATGAGCATGTGAACACATCTGAAACAGAAGAAGCGTTTTTATTCTCAACAAACGATTTACCGATCATGGAGTTATTCGGCTTCGAGCGTGAAGAAGCGTACAGCGAAAATGAAGGCTACCAAGTGATTGAAAAAGTATTTGAGCCGGAATTTGCGGAAGGCTCTGTCGTAATTAAATAACAACGTGGGGTGAATTGGATGGGAAATGTGGAAGAAGTAATTGTCATCGGTGGCGGTATCGGTGGCTTAGCAGCAGCTTACGGCATTGCGAAGCTCGGTAAACGCGTCACGGTGCTAGAGCAAGCGCAGCAATTTGGCGAAGTCGGTGCAGGTTTACAAGTCGGACCAAACGGCTTACGTGCATTAGATGAGCTTGGCGTGCTAGAGGACGTATATAAATTAGCGGTATTCCCGCGCAAGCATATTTTCATGGACGCTTTAGGCGGTACGGAATTATCAGCAGTGGCGTTTGGCGACAAGTTCAAGGAAAGCTTTGGCTATCCGTACATCGTAATCCACCGCTCAGACTTGCACCACGTATTACTGGAGCATTGCCGTACATTACCGAACATTACGTTTTTAACGAACCATAAAGTAACGAACGTTGAGGAACATGCGGACTTTGTTGAGTTAACATGTGCAAACGGCGAAACGTTACGCGCAGAAGCAGTCGTTGGCGCAGATGGCATTCACTCAGCTGCACGTAAACTATTTACGCAAGCAGGTCCAGTGCCATCAAAATACGTCGCATATCGCTTCACTGTACCGATGGATGAAATGACGATCGACATTGACTGGGATGAAAAGTTAACGTGGATCGGTCCTGGTATCCACTTAGTGCAATACCCAGTGCGTCATAAAAGTGTCATTAACCAAGTAGCCGTATTTAAAAGCTACCGTTACAACGCAGAATCAGATGATTGGGGCTCAATCGATGAGCTTCGTGAAATGTTTAAAGATTGCTGCCCAACGATTCAAGAGTCGCTGAAATTCGTACAAGAAGGCTTCGTATCTAAGCTGCACGACATCGAATCACTTGATCAATGGTCAACAAATCGCGTGACGTTGCTAGGTGATAGCGCTCATGCGATGCTGCAATATTTAGCACAAGGCGCATGCCAAGCGTTAGAAGATGCCGCTTGCTTAGTCGATAAGCTACGCAGCACATCATCTGTTGCAGCGGCCTTTAAGGAATATGAGGAAGAGCGTATTCCACGTACAGCGCAAGTACAAAGCGGTGCACGCAAATGGGGCGAAATTAAGCACGCCGAGGATGAAGTGACACGCTTACTACGCGACACGATCATGCTCAACCGTCGTCCAGACGATTACACTTATTTAGAGTGGTTATACAAAGAACGAAAAACAGCGTCTGTTTAAGACATATCACGATAAATAAGCGAGAAGACTATATTCTGTTACGCAAGGATATAGTCTTTTCTTTGTCTTTATTCAGAAATTATCTCTATACAAAGGACGTGGGAATTGTGACAGTTCAACAAAAAAGAGGGGCATTAGATGGCATTCGCATACTCGACTTGTCAACCGTTATTGCGGCTCCATTTGGCGCAACATTACTCGGTGACTTCGGAGCAGAAGTCATTAAAGTCGAAATGCCAGGCGTAGGAGACCCACTGCGCAACTTAGGACCGTATTACGAAGGGGAAGGGCTGCGCTGGTCAGGCATTGCCCGCAATAAAAAATCATTAACGCTCGATTTACGCCAAGAAAAAGGCAAAGAAATTTTAAAGGAGCTTGTGAAGCAGTCAGATGTAGTCATCGAAAACTTCCGCACAGGCACGCTTGAAAAATGGGGCATCGGCTATGAGGCGCTAAAGGAAGTGAATCCAGAGCTCATTATGGTACGTGTAACAGGCTACGGACAAACAGGACCATACGCGCATAAAGCAGGGTTCGGTACACCAGCTACCGCGTTCAGTGGTTTCACATACTTACACGGCTACCCAGATCGCCCACCAATTAGCCCATCGTTTTCATTAACCGATTACGTAACAGGTATTTACGTAGCGTTTGCGACGATGACGGCATTGTATTACCGCGACTGCCAAGAAGACGGCGTTGGACAATCAGTTGACGTGAGCTTATATGAGTCGATGTTCCGCATGCTTGAGTTTTTAGTGACGGATTACGACCAAACAGGGCACATTAAAGAACGTTCTCCAGGCTTAAGCGGTCACTCAGCGCCAGCTGGTAACTTTTTAACGAAGGACGGCAGTTGGATTATTTTAGTGACGAGCTCGGATAAAACGTTTGAACGTCTTGCGCATGCGATGGATCGTGCGGACATGTTAACGGATCCGCGCTACCATACGAACTCAGAGCGTTTACAACGATTTGATGAAGTGAACGGCATCGTCGCAGATTGGGTGAAAACGAAAACGAAAGACGAGCTGCAAACATATTTAGATGACTGCGGCGTACCGATGAGCCCGATTTACAGCATTGAAGATATTTTCAACGACCCACAATATAAAGCGCGCGAAAACATCGTTGAGGTACAGCACCCGCGTTTAGGCAAAGTGAAAATTCCAGGCGTCGTGCCGAAGTTTTCGGAAACACCAGGCTCGATTCGCGATATCGCACCAGACTTAGGCGACCATAACGATGAAATTTTACACGGCTTACTCGGCTATAGCGAAGAAGAAATTGCCGAGCTAAAAGCACAAAACATTATTTAGGAGGGCTTCTCATGTCAGATGCAGTATTTTTAACAGAAGTATGCTCACGCGACGGTTTTCAAAGCATTCGCGAGTGGATTCCAACTGAGGTAAAAGTCGAAATCGTCAACGCGTTGATCGACTGTGGCTACAAACAAGTTGAAGTGACATCGTTCGTGCATCCACGAGCAATTCCACAGCTAAAGGACGCAGACGACGTGCTCGCACAAGTGAAGCGACCAGATGGCGTAACGTTTCGTGCGCTTGTACCGAACGTGCGCGGCTTAGAGCGAGCAATTAACGCAGGCGTACATAAAGCAAAGCTCATGTTGTCAGCGTCTGATTCGCACAGCATTAGCAACGCCAACTGTACGACAGAAGAAGCACTTACGCAGTTTGAGCCACTTATTGAACGCGCAAAAGAAAGCAATATTGAAATTGCTGGCTCGATCTCGGTGGCGTTCGGTTGTCCGTACGAAGGCGACATACCTGTTGAGCGTCTCATTATGATTTGCGAGCGCTACGCATCGTTTGGTATTGAGGAAGTGTCACTTGCCGATACGACAGGTATGGCAAACCCAGCGCAAATTAAACGCACGGTACGCGAATTAACACAACGATTCCCGCAGCTTGTGTTCACGCTTCATTTACACAATACGCGCGGCATGGCATTTGCGAACGCAGTAGCTGGCTACGAGGAAGGCATTCGCCATTTCGATAGCTCAACAGGTGGCTTAGGAGGCTGTCCGTACGCACCTGGCGCAAGCGGTAATATCGCATCGGAAGATTTAATTCACGGCTTTGAAGCGATGGGCATTCCAACGAACGTATCACTGGACCATGTACTTGAAACAGCACGCCTCATTCAGCAACATTTGCCGAGCCACATCGATAGCTTCGTGTTAAAAGCAGGTAAAAGCAGCGATTTATCAGAGCGACCTGCTGAGCAAGTGAAAGTGGAATCATAGGAGGTGGCGCGATGTATGAGACGACAAATGGCACGCTCACTTTTCATAGCGTCGAGCATGCCGCACAAGCTGCAGGCATTGCGCTCGCGAAGCTGCCATACACTTTAAAAATCATCATCGAGTCATTGCTTCGAAACGCACAAACGTTAAACATGAGCTACGATGAATGCATCCGATTGCTTCAGCGCATCGCTGCACGTGAGGCAATCGACATTCCGATTTTGCCAACGCGCGTCATTATGCAAGATGCATCTGGTGTACCAGCGCTCGTTGATTTAGTGACGTTACGTGAGCAGCTCGCGCGTGACGGGGTAGACCCAGCAACTGTAAACCCTGTGATTCCAGTAGCGCTCGTCATTGACCATTCCGTACAAGTCGATACGTTCGGTCATGCCGATGCGTTCGCTGAAAACGTCGCACAAGAATACGCACGTAACGAGGAGCGCTACACCTTTTTAAAATGGGCACAGCAAGCATTTCAAAACGTCGCGATCGTGCCACCTGCAAACGGCATCATTCATCAAGTCAACATCGAATATTTAACGCACGTCGTCGCAACGAACGACCGCGGCATCGCGCACCCTGAGCTTGTCATTGGCACCGATTCGCATACGACGATGGTCAATGCGCTCGGCGTACTCGGTTGGGGCGTTGGTGGCATCGAAGCAGAAGCTGCCATGATGGGTGTTGCAACGAGCATGACGTTACCAAAAGTCGTTGGTGTGAAGCTTATCGGTGAACTACAAACGGGCGTAACAGCAACAGACATCGCTTTAACGATTACCGAAACGCTCCGTCAAGCGAACGTTGTCGGTAAGTTTGTCGAATATTTCGGTGATGTACATGCGCTCAGTGTACCCGACCGTGCGACGATTGCGAACATGGCTCCAGAATACGGCGCAACATGTGGCTTCTTCCCAGTCGATGATGCCACGCTCGCCTTTTTACGTTTAACAGGTAAAGATGACGATACAGTTGCGCGTGTAAAAGCGTATTGCCAAACGCAGCACTTACTATATGATGCGACGACGGAACCGACGTATGAGCAAGTCATTACGATTGATTTACGTCAAATCGAGCCGAGCGTAGCAGGACCAAAACGCCCGCAAGACCGCCTCGCACTATCTGCAGTGAAGGAGCAATTTGAACAAACGAACAAAGAAGTTGTCGTGCGCGGTGAAACGTTAACAGATGGCTCCGTTGTGATTGCGGCTATTACGAGCTGCACGAACACGTCAAACCCGTACAATATGATCGCCGCTGGACTACTGGCGATGCGTGCTGTCGAACAAGGCTTAACGGTGAATAAAACGATTCAAACGAGCTTAGCACCTGGCTCAAAAGTTGTCACAAGCTATTTAACGAAAGCTCGGTTACTGCCTTATTTAGAGCAACTTGGCTTCTATATTACCGGCTACGGCTGCTCCGTATGCGTCGGTAATACCGGAGAATTAGCGCAGGACGTTTCAGAGGCAATCACGAACGAATCGCTATCTGTCGCGGCTGTATTAAGTGGCAACCGCAACTTTGAAGGTCGTATTCATCGCCTCGTGAAATCGAATTATTTAGCATCACCACCGCTCGTTATTGCGTACGCATTAGCAGGCACGATGCACATCGATTTAACGAGCGAGCCGATTGCTTATAACGCGACTGGACAAGCCATATACTTGCGCGATCTTTGGCCGACAAATGACGAGGTCGAAGCTGTCATTGCCGACACGGTGACGCGCACGTTATTTACAGAAGCGTACGACGGCGTATTACAAGGCGATGCAGCGTGGCAAGCATTACCGTATGAGGCGACGCAAACATTTACGTGGAATCCGCAATCGACGTATTTCAAACCGTCACCATTTTTCGAACATGACACGTCCACGCAGCAAATCAACAATGCACGCGTATTACTAAAGCTCGGCGACTCGATTACGACCGACCACATTTCACCAGTCGGACATATTGAGGAGCATAGTGCAACAGGGCATTATTTAAAGCAAATTGGCGTAGCGTACGAGCACTTTAATTCATACGGCG
Source organism: Caryophanon sp. (assembly GCA_036309765.1). Classification (GTDB taxonomy): domain Bacteria; phylum Bacillota; class Bacilli; order Bacillales_A; family Planococcaceae; genus Caryophanon. Next base: position 24,020 of record JAXJTE010000162.1, read on the forward strand.
CACGTCGCGGCAACTTTGAAGCGTTAGTGCGCGGCACGTTCGCTCACCCGCGACTGCAAAACGCACTAAGTATAGAGCAAGGTGGCTACACACGCCATATGCCGAGTAATGAGCAATTAACGGTTTACGACGCAGCGCAACGTTACCGCGAAACAAATACGCCGCTTATCGTTCTAGCAGGTAAAGAATACGGTACAGGCAGCGCGCGCGACTGGGCAGCAAAAGGCACGTATTTACTCGGTGTGAAAGCAGTGATTGCGGAAAGCTTCGAGCGCATTCACCGCAGCAACTTAGCGATGATGGGCATTATTCCACTTCAATTTGAACATGGCGAAAGCGCACAAACGTATGCGTTAACAGGTGAGGAAACGTTTACGATTGTACTTCCTGACACATTACAGCCAAAACAAACCGTTCAAGCTGAAATCATTCGTCCAAACGGCGATGCACTAACGATTGACCTGCGTCTTCGTTTAGATACACAGCTTGAAATTGATTTATATAAACAGCGCGGCATTTTCCAAGCAATTTATGCAGCACGTAAGCAGCACGCACTGAATTACTAACCGAAATGAGGGATCGACATGGAACAATTAGCACAGCAGCAATTCACAAAGCAGTTTATTAACGGTGAATGGAAGGACGGCTCAAGCACAAAAAGCATTACGAGCTACAACCCATACAACGGCGAGGAGCTTGTTACAATTCAAGCGGCGAACCAACAAGATTTAGACGACGCATACGAAGCAGCAGCACGCGCACAAAAAGTATGGGAATCAACACCGCTCGTTGAAAAGCAGCAACGTTTTGAGCAGCTTGTCGCTGTTTTACAAAGCAAGCGTGAACTCATCATCAACTGGCTCATTAACGAAGCAGGTGGCACAAAGCTAAAAGCAACGTCGGAGTTTAACTCAGCGCTGCGCATCGTCAAAGAATCGGCGAGCTTTTTAACGCGTTTAACAGGGCAAATTTTACCGTCGTACGTGCCGAATAAGGAAAACCGCGTATACCGTACTGCAAAAGGTGTGATTGGCGTCATCGGTCCATGGAACTTCCCGTTTTTATTATCGATGCGCTCAATTGCCCCAGCGATCGCAACAGGTAACGGCGTTGTTATTAAGCCAGCGTCGGACACACCGGTCACATCAGGCTTATTGTTCGGTGAAATTTTTGAGGAGGCAGGTTTCCCAGCAGGACTTGTCAACGTCATCGTCGGGCGCGGCTCAGAAATTGGTGATGCGTTCGTACAGCACCCAATTCCAAGCTTAATTTCGTTCACCGGTTCAACAGAAGTAGGTCGTCGCATCGGTGAGCTTGCAGGCTACCACTTAAAAGATGTCGCGCTTGAGCTTGGCGGTAACAACGTCATGGTCGTGCTAAAAGACGCGAACATCGAGCGTGCAGCACGTGCAGCGGCGTTTGGGAAGTTCATGCACCAAGGTCAAATTTGCATGGCGCTTAACCGTATTATTGTAGAAAAAGACGTGCATGACGAATTCGTCGAAGCCTTCACAGCGATCGTCAGCAAGCTAAAAGTTGGTGACCCACATGATGACGCAACGTTTATCGGGCCACTTATTAACCGCGAGCAAGTCGACCGCATTTTAGTCGACGTAGAAGCGAGCATTCAGCAAGGTGCACATGTCCAACTACAAGGCACAGTGAACGGCTGCGTGCTCACACCGACGATTTTAACGAACGTGAAAAACGACATGCCGATTGCGCGCAACGAAATTTTCGGCCCAGTCGCATGCATCATTCAAGCAGATGACGAAGCACAAGCAATCGCCATTGCGAACGATTCTCCATACGGCTTAACAGGCTCGATCTTTACCGAAAACTTACACCACGGCGTTGAGCTCGCGAAGCAAATTAAATCAGGCATGGTACACATTAACGACCAGTCTGTAAACGACGAAGCACACGTGCCATTTGGTGGCGAAAAAGATTCAGGTGTCGGTCGCTTCAACGGCGAATGGGCAATTGATAAATTCACAACAGTGAAATGGATCGGCGTACAAAACGGCTACCGCGAATACCCGTTATAATCAAAAAAGCACAAACGTTGACTTAACAGCGTTTGTGCTTTTTCATATGTTGTAATTGAATACATACTCTTTAAACACTAATTGTGCATAAATATACAAAAAAGCATTCAGATAACCCATCTCCCATTTATAAGCTGACGTTTCAGTATACCTTTTTCTCTGAAGCCTTATATATCAACGTTTCTCACGCTGTTTTAACTCTTGAATTAGTTTCTTTACATATGGCAACGAAATAGTTAATTTCTCCACGATTTCCTTCTGCTTAATGCTATTTTCAAAGTTAATCGTGTGTAATTTATTATTTTTTCGCATTTTGAACACCACTCTATTGCGACTTATAATAACATCGATTCGCAATAAAGGGAGCGAAAAGTCGTAATAGTATCACAGAGACCTTATGGATTAAGGGTTTGTGGCATTTGTAAATATAATTAATATTAAAAAGATTATACATAATATATAAGTGCTGTTGCAGCAATCCAGCTGCTGTGAATAGAAAGGAATTTCTATAATAAGCTTTTAATCCATTGTGAAATAACCTCTTCCGCTTGTTTATGCAGTTTTGTTACTTCTGCCATTGTGAAATTCAATTTATGAGTATGTTCGTGCGTGGAGTCATTACCTTTTGTGCGGATTTCTTCGAGCAAATTGTATTCACGTAAACTAATGAATTCTCTTTCTTTCAAAAATTCATTTCGCTCTTGTTGATTGCTATACAGTAATTTTGTAAAGCCAGCTCGTTTCAATCGCTCTTTTGTATACAGTTCAACTGCTGTTCTAAGTTTAGCAAGTGCTGTGGATTTAAAATCTAATACAATTTGGGTTCCTACTTGCGATAGATCTAACAATATCCCTTTAATCTCCTCTGTATAAATCGCTTCTGGTTTCTTCATTGAAACATCAATATTATGTTCGGTAAAATAGTCATTCATAAATGTTTGATACTCACCGTGTTCATTGTAACCTTGAATATCATAGCCAGAACGATTAAACCCAATTAAATTATATCCTTCTCGGTCGTACCCATCTCGATCAAACCCATCTTGATTATAGCCATCTACATGAAATCCTAGTCGATCATAGCCATCTTGATTAAATCCATATTTATCATATCCTTCTCGATCGATACCATGTTGATTAAAACCACCTCGATTGTAGCCCTCTCGATCAAACCCAGCCCGATTAAAGCCTGTCATTAAATAGCCTTCATCATCAAATGGGGTCCCATTTTTGTGGATGCCTTCTTTGTTGAAGCTTTTTTTATCATAGCCTTGTCTGTCATAACCATGTTTGTTGAAGCCTTGTTGATTGAAGCCGTTTTTATCATAACCATGTTTGTTAAAGCCGTCTCGATTAAAGCCATCGTTGTTATATCCATCTTTATTAAAGCCGTTTTTATCATAGCCATGTTTGTTAAAGCCATTTTGATTGAAGCCTTGTCGATTGAAGCCGTTTTTGTCATAACCATCTTGATTGAATCCATTTCGATCAAAGCGTGTCCCATTTTTGTGAAGTCCCGATGGATCAAATCCATCTCGATCAAACCCATCTTTATTAAAGCGTGTCCCATTTCGATTTAATCCATCTCGGTTGAACCAATATCGATCAAACCCATCTCGATCAAACCGTGTCCCATTTCGATTTAATCCATCTCGATCAAACCCATATGCATTAAAGCGTGTCCCATTTTTGTGAAGTCCCGATCGATCAAATCCATTTTCATCAAACCCATTTTTATCGTAAGCCATAAATTTTATATCCTCCCCCAGTTTAATTTATACGAGTAAATTGTAACATTAAGATTAGAGTTGAAATATATACTATTGCTGTGAATAGTTTAATAACCAGTTTTTATGATGAAATCAGATAGCATTCGAAGAAGCAGTTACAATATGCTTTGTTGCTCTTATTTCAAGTCAATACATGCTAGTGATAAATATTTCAAATCGCACGGTCATACTTTAATAGTTATTCTTTTTCTTCGCTAAACGCATCAACCATAAACAGAAATTGACGTTGCTGGCGGTCTGTCAGCTCGTTTTTGACATAGCTATCAATTAAGCTTTGTAAAATAACATATGTTTTGTTCTCGTCCATAAACGATCCGAGTAAGTTGAGTTCTGTATGAATCACACTTGGTACCTTTAAGCTCTTTGTGCTATTGGCTTTTCCAACACCAAGCTTTTGACGTGGGACAGCGGGTTCAATAATTTTTACTTCTTTCTTCGGTGTGCGTTTACGTTTTGGTGTTTCAGCTTTTTTTATTTCAGCCTCGGTCGTTTGGACAGCTGCCACAGGTGTTTCGATTGGCATCTCTGCTGGAGCTGAGTAACCAAAATCCATATCACTCTTTTTTACAGGAATAGCTGGCTGCATAATAGCAGTCTTTTTCTTTTTAATTAAGCCGCCCTTTTCATTATTCATATTTACCAGCCTCCTCGAATTTCACTAGTTTCGCTTCAAGCTCGTCAATGACATCTAGGAAAACTTGATGTGCTTTACGATCATGCATGTCGTTATCGGTAATACCCGTTACATCCCAAGCTTTCAAACGCTCTAAATGTCTTACAATCGACTTCATGACGTTGTCTTCACCGAACATTTCTTTCGCACGCTCAAGCGTCGACATATCGACACGTCCACCAGGGCGAAGTAATACGGGTAATACACCTGCTACTTGAATATCTGCATCGTAGTTGTCCGCCATAAACTGTAGATACTTCACGTACGTTTCGGCACCTTCTAATGATAGCTCCTGTGCTTGTAAAATAATCAATACGTAATCGGCTGCCATCATCGCATTATCGGAGAAATCGCTAATTGTCGGTGGCACGTCAATAAAGATGTAGTCATAGTCATTGCGAATTGGATCGAGCATTTTCTTTAAATACGTCACTTGATCAATTTCTTTTTTTACATTTGCATATAAGAATTTCGGGAAGTTTTTAAATGAAACTTGTGCTGGAATCATATGCAAATTCTCTGTTACTTTCACAATGCATTCCTTTAATGAGCCATTTTTGAAGCCTTCAAAAATACTCGTATTAATTTCCGTAACGCCTGTCGAACGAGCGATAAGTGTACTCGCATTACCTTGTGGATCCATATCAACGAGTAGCACCTTTTTGTTACGTGCTACGGACAGCTCCCAGCTCGCCATTACCGATACTTTCGTTTTTCCAACGCCGCCTTTAAAGTTCCCTACTACAATCGTAATTGCCATGTGGTCATCTCCTACATTTTTAGAATCAAATTAAGTATATATTAACGAATAACACTTTGCAAAAAACTTCTTTGCAAAATTCTACTTTTATGTATGTATCGTATGAGCTACTCTATATGTATGTGATAGAATGAAACTTAGTATAAATGCACAATTCTAGTAGGGTGAAGATGAGACAGGAGGAACTATGGATGAATATTCAGCAGTTAGTGGAGCTAGAAAATAACATGTCGTTTCAGCAATTACATCGACAAATTAATTCGTTTAACACGTTTAAAGTACTAAAGTTAGAGAACTATGAAATCCGACATTCAAATATGTTTGTCTGGTTACTCGACCCATATGAAAACCATTGGCTACAACATTCCTTTATCCGTCACTGTAAAAAAGAAAAACCCCTCCAATTGATCGAATATTCACCGATTCATTGGAGGGGTTGATTAATGAAATGACAATATAAGCAGCAAAAAAACTTTGTAACACAATTGTAATATATGCTTACTTTGCTCACAGAAGTGGAAAAGTAGAAATTTCTACTTTTATGAGAATCTCAACTTTTCAACATAAGTAGAAATTTCTACTTATGAAAAGAAGATTGAATTTGTTCCTCTCTTCACAAATCCTTATGTATAAAGGGTTGGAAGGACTTTTTTTGAGTCGAAAATTTATATGAATTCTTCTAACTTTCTCGCAAAAGTAGAAAAGTAGAAATCTGTAACTTCTATGGACTTCTAAATTTCTCACAAAAGTAGAAATGAAAAAACTGCCAACAAACGCGATTGAATCAACGTCAGTTAACAGTTTACATTTCGAGCCATTTATGTTTAATTAGTAATAGAAAAAGCCATTCCATTTAGTCTTTAGAGGGACAAGGAATGACTTCAAAGCAAGAACAACTAAATAAGAAAGCGTCTGAGCGGTTAGCTGGTAACTAACTTATCGTCGTTTTAACAACTTAACAAGAAAGCGTCCATAGTTAAATGAGATACTAACTTATCGTCGTTTTAACAACTTAATAAGAGAGCGTTCATGGTTAAATGAGATACTGTCTTATTCGTTGCTATAATTAGTAATGGTGTGCTGGTAACACGCCATTAGTAAAATATTATTACGGTCATTATAGCAACTGTAGATAGCATTTTCAATATTTTTGCTTGAAAATTAAATTTGTGTACTCTTTTTCGTATACATATAAACGACTTAGCCATGGACGCTCTCAAAAATGAAAGGAGAGCTATATCATGGCTATTTTTAATTGTTCAATAGAAGAGATGCAACAGCTAGTTGATACGCTATTACATCGAGGCATTCATACATATAAACAAAAGAATTCAAAAGCAAGTCTTTCTGCTCGGGTGGAAGCAGCAAAAGAAGAAAAGCAAACACGTCAAGGGGCAATCTTTGTCGTGCGCCAAAAAGCAGACTTTACAGCAAATGGTGTTAAGGGATACATTGTAACATCAAAGGAAACATTATTAGAAGATGCTCAGCAACTTACACATTTCACACCGAACGTGTACCGCACGTTTGGTTACACTGATGATAGTAAGCGCTATATTTGCGGCTTTGAAGAGCGTAACCTACAGCAAATCAATACGTTTGTTGTCGATATTGATACGAAAAAATATGATGTACAGCAACTACTATTAACATGTATAGATGATTCGATCGGTTTACCGACATGGATTGTCGAAAGTGAACGTGGCTATCAGCTTTATTTTGTGCTGCAATCACCGCTATTCATTTCGAATAAAGAAGATTATCGAGGATTAAAGGTCGCAAAGCGTATTAGCGATAACTTAAAGCGTAGTTTACGTGCTGTAGAAGCAGATATGTATTGTAATGACTTTGGCTTCTTCCGTCTGCCAACGCCTGCTAATATCGTGTACAAAAATTTTGAACAAACATATTCCATGTATGACTTCATTAACTGGTCACAGGAGCAAGATGATGATGTACGTCCATTATTTGTCGTTCCTACACAAAAAACAATTGACACAATCATTCATAAAGATTGGTTTGATGCACTTGTACATACTGTAAATATTCAAGGAGCAAAAGATGTGCTTGGTCGTAACAATACGCTGTTCACACTTGCTTTAATTGGCTATGCAGAAGGCTGGGATTATGAGCGTACTGAAAACTTTCTAGATGAATTTAACACACGTCTCACAAGCCCACTGTCAGCCGCAGAAATGTATCGCTGTTTACAATCGGCGTATTCAGGCAAATACTACGGACCGAAAAAGGAATATGTCGAAGCGATCTTAACGCTACATGTAACAAATGGAGACAAATACAAAGTTAGCTTCGGTCAACGCGCATGGTACAAGTTTAAAAAGCCACGACAGGAGCGTACACGTAGTCATTACAATGAATTAGAACAAGATATTATTCAATATGTCACGGCTGAAAAAAATGCGTCAGAACCGTTTATTTGGTGTACACAAAAACAGTTATGTCAAAAGCTTGGCATCGCCCAAAGCTCGTTAAACGAAGTGTTAAAGCGTTCTCGTCAGCTTATTAAAACAGTTGTTGGTCAAGGGCGAGGTGCAAAAACAGGATGGACGACGATTACACATTTCATGATGTATGTCATGAAAGAGCTACGCCATGAAAAGGAGCAGTATCGCATGCATGTAGCGCAAATCATTACACAATGGATATCCAAGCTGTCATGTACAGTACAATGCATGTGTACAACTCCTTGTAACACAGCGCAACTAGTGCGTTATTTACAGCGATTTTTAAGTGATCAAGACGAGGTGCAAAAACAGTTAGAGACGATTTTGAATATAAGTTAAAAAAACACTCCAGTCTGCCTTACATATTTCTAGTTACGTTTCTTTTTTCCGCCTGGGCTTAGGTGTAGGTATTTAGGTGGAGGAGATGTATGTTCTTATCTTAAAGCTGGATAGGCAATAGTGAAAATCATCATGGTGAACAAGGCAAAAGCAGAAGAAGAGCAGCAACAGTTACAGACGATTATTAGTAAACGAGAAAAGTTAGATCGTAAAGCGAAATACTATCGTGAGAGCAGACGGTCAGAGGATGGATTAACAAGTCGAGAACGAGCGAAACAAGTCAAGTATTAATTTTAAAGGAACACGGTCTAAAACAAACTCAAATAGCAGATAAATTGGGGACTTTAACACGTTATGTAAAGAAGATTTTAAACGGGAAGTAAAAAGGGGAACTGAAACGTGCCCTTATAAATGGGTGTGGGATTTTAGGGTGCTGGATATGCTATGGGCGGCTTCACCTTTTTAAGCTAATTATGGTGACGTATTTGTATTTTGGGGAACTGATAGCTTTTAAAACACTCAGAATGCTTTGTATGACGTTTCATCCCATTATTTATATCTGGAGAAGAAAATCTCTTTTATATGGCTTCTAAGAACTCTTAAGTATGAGTAAGTAAGGGGAAAAAGTCTCGCAGCTTTACAAGGACAAAGGCTATTAGACGTTAAGAGAAATAGTATGCGTTTGATAACAAGCCAAAACGATGACATTTCGTCTTGGCTTTTGTATTTTTCAAATGCTAAAAATACATTCGATAGTTTGAAATGTAATTTTTTCTAATTTTTAGTAGCTATTTAATCTTACATTCTGCTTTAATAAATGAAACACCATGAGACTTGACGCATAACAAAAGCAAATTCTGGTTTGCTAATTTTAATCGAGAGGTGAAAAGGTGAAACGAAGCTCAATATTTACTAAACGAAAACTATTATTACCTTTAGCAGTAGCAGGTGTAGTTGTTACAGGAGGTGCATTTACTTTCGTAAACGTATTGAAACCAAACGTAACGAATACGACAGAAGAATTACCACAAACTAAAACAGAATCAGCGAAACAAGAAGTAAAAGATGAGGCTATTGAGCAAGTACAAGACATAGCTATCGAACAAGTGCAAAGTGCGATTACTGACCAAGCAAGCGATGAAGTTGGAAGAAATATCGGTACAGAAACAGGGCAGCTTATAAGTCAAGAGCAGCAATACAATGATAATAGCGCTGCAAAAGAACAATATTTACAGTCCCTTGAATACGCTTATGAATTAGATGCAAATGCTTCAGAGGATGAAACTTCCTTTAACGTTGGATTAGGCGAAGCATATGACGCTTGGGATAACGAACTGAATAAAATCTATGGGTTGTTAAAGGAAAAGCTTTCAACAGAACAGATGGATGCTTTAAGAAAGGACGAGCGAGCATGGATTGAATTTAGAGATAAGCAAGTTGGAGATGCCGATCTAGCAGGTGCTTGGACAGTAAAGGAACGAAGAATTCTTTTAACGATGGATCGAACGCTTTATTTAATTGACATGTATTTCGATGAGCCGTCTAGTATGAAATATGTTCAGTTGGCTAATGAAACAGGGAATATACGTGCAAATCCTGCGATAGACAGTGAAGTTGTATATAGCGGAATAATGGGCGATATGTTCATCTATTTACAAGAAAAAGTGAATACAGATGATGGACGTACTTGGTACAAAGTAGAATATGGCTCTGGTTTAGTAGGCTATGTTAGCGACGCTGTATGTAATTTAACGAACGAGACGCCAAAATACGTGCGACTACTACAGGAAGATGTAAACATTAGAACTGCGCCATCATCAGAATCTAGTATTATTACTTCTGGTTTTAAAGATCAAATATTTGATTATAGCAATGAATATACAGAAACAGCAGGTGGAGAAGTTTGGCTACATGTGAATTATGGAGATACATACGGATATATTAATCAACAACAATCAACGATGACACGTTCTTGGGGCTATGATGAATTTTAATCGTCGTGTCATTTCAGTTTATATGCAGCTTATCCATTAAGAAGTTACAGATTTTCCGAGCGAGAAATATTGCTTTAATAAATAACAAGGTACTTTATTGTAAGTTCAAAGTCCTGGACGAAAAAGTGGTAACATTAAAGCCTTCTAAAAATGCCCATAAACCTTAGCCATTGTGTCAAAAGTGGCAGCATCATTGATTGGTTCATGCAAATAGAAAAGCTTAGCTTAAAAGAGTCTGTTCAAAAGCTATATGCATTAGCTGGTGAAGTTCCACCTGTCATGAATAGTCAAGAAGCAATTGCTGCACAACCGCTTGATACAGAAAACTTAACGTCTTATGTTTTACGTGCACATGAAGCCACATTGAACGATCCAGAGCTAGCTGAAGCATTGCGAACATTTTGTGCAGAGCGACTTTTAACTGCGCCACAAGTATTTGAACATAAACTCGCTGTTATTCATTGGACAAGTAAAAAAACAGGAGAACAATATAAATGCGTCATTTTACCTGTCTGGAAGGGCGGTAGCGTCGTTTGGTATACAAGAAGGGCTATTGATGCCCCCGAAGGAGAAACACGTTTTATGGACGTCTCAGGGGTGTCTAAAAGCGAGGCGATTTTTAATGTCGATTATTTAGACGAAATACATCGTGAGCCTATTTTGTTAACAGAAAGCATAATTGATGCATTGAACCTTGAAGAACTTGGCTATAAAGCGATTGCGATTAACAGTACAGGCAACTTAGACAACTTCATGAAAAAATTCAAAGCATCAAAAGCAAGTCAAACGGTGTTAATTGGTGCGTTTGATAGCGACCAAGCAGGGCAAGCATGTGCCGCAAAGCTCTTATCATACGGCTATATCTCGCTGAAAAAGCCTTGTTTAAAGATGAAACAAACGAAACAAGGAATGCTAGAAGATGCAACCGATATTAACGATTGGTATGTACATAGCCTTAAAATCGCTCAGAATGCCACTGGTGATGATTTAGATGATTTGAGTATAAAGGTATCCATCGATAAACAAATCGCTCTTAGAGGGCGTGTAGACAACGTAGAAAGCTATTTAGAGTTTGATATGTTAAATGACTTAGCAAAAATCAGTGCTTATCAAGATAAACAAATTGGTTTTCCAAAGCTAGATGCCAAAATGAATGGGTTACAAGTTGGGCTGTATGTAGTTGGTGGTGTTTCTTCTGTTGGTAAGACAACTTTCGTTCACCAACTTGCCGATCAGCTCGCTGAACGAGACAATCATGTGTTGTATTTTTCATTAGAGCAATCGAAACTTGAAATGGTAACAAAATCTTTAGCACGAACGTCTGCTAAGTTAGATTTCAAACAAGCTGTCAGCAGTATTGCTATTCGAAGAGGGGCTAAAAGTGAGCTGCTTTTACAAGCGGTGGAAACCTATAAATCTTATGCCCGTAATCTAAGTATTATTGAAGGCAACTTTGATACAAACGTGTTGACCATTCAAGCATACATTCAGCAATATATCGAACTAAATAACGTACGCCCCATTGTCATGATTGATTACTTACAAATCATGCCGCCAACCGAAAAAGGGATGAGTGATAAAGCAGCTGTTGATGTAAATGTTCGGGAACTAAAACGCATGAGCCATCAAGAAGGCGTTCCAATCTTTGTCATCAGCTCGTTTAATCGTGCCAATTATTTAGCTCCTGTTAGCTTTGAAGCCTTTAAAGAAAGTGGTGGCATTGAATATACAGCCGATGTTGTATGGGGACTTCAACTAGGGGTTATTAGTACAGAGGAGTTCTTAAAGCTCGACAAGCAATCGGAAAAAATCATCATGGTGAACAAGGCAAAAGCAGCAGAAATACGCGATATTGAACTTGTCTGTTTGAAAAACCGTAATGGCTCGCTGTTTACCCAAAAGTTTTCCTACCATGCGAAATATGATTACTATCAGGAAAATGAAGGGTTGGGCGACTTTACAACAGCGCAGCGCAATGAAAAAGGTGAACGTGTAAAAGTAAGATTATAATATTGCAGTTAGTACATGTTCAATTGGCAAATTGTCTTGCATTCATTTTTACGCTTTTTCGTCATTTACGATAAATAAAAGCAGCTGAGACTATGAATGTCCCAGCTACTTTTAGCAGTTTCTCAAATGTACCATTTGAATAGAAAATCGATTGGTTTATGATCGTTCAAATACGTGATTTAATTCTTTCATAGAAATCTGAAGGAATATATCGGTGTCCAAACCCCAATACATTTAAAGAGGTATCTATTTTCTTATAAACGGCTCGTAAATCTTCTTCTCCCAGAATATTGGATAACGTTGATTGGAAATGATAGGACTTCCAATTTGAAAGAGCGTAGATTAAATCTTCTCCATCTACTTCTCCAGCTTTAATCTTATGAAGAGAATTAAGAATGATTGTTGTAACGAGAGAAAAATCTTCATCATTATCGAAAATATAAGATAAAGCATACACATCTAAAGCTAGAAAGCGTGGAATAATATTTATGTCAGTGTTAAGTAATTCTTTTGTAAACGCAGTGATTAAATGGTTGCTTACGGCCATATAGCTAATCCACTCGCCCGTCTAATAATTGTTGTAGATACATCATGGTTTCATCTTCTGCTTCAAGGCTATTTTTGAATTCATGTGAATAATGTAATCGTTCCGCATACAGCGCATTGATTTTCAATTTTTCTATTTCATTTTTTTGAGATTTAACAACTTGAATTAACTCCATGATTAACTTGGGATCGTTTAACATCGCTACCGTATCAGAACCTGAAATCACTTCAACCATACGATGCTCGGAAACCAATGGTAACCACTCTTTAGAATGGCGTAAATTTGAAAGAGTTACTCTATTAGTATTGGGTAGCTTTCTTTCTAATTCTTGAATAGGAAAATCTAAAGATACAGTCATTTCTTTCACCCTTCTTTCGCTGCTGTTCATAGTACTAGCCCCCATCATAACATCAATTGTATTTTTATTGTACAAAAAATGTCTTTTTATATCCTTAGTTAGCTATACACAAATAGCAAACTCTTTAAACATGTTGAAATCGATGCCTGTAAAACCATGAAAAAAAGAACGCCTCGAGTGCCATTTATATGGGATAGGGTCAGAAAAATACGGACTTACAACGTTAAGGATATACACGATTCTATGCAGTATCGTTGCAAACGCAGCCCTCACCAAAACATGCTCAGCTTGTTGCTGGCTCTGATTTTAGAGAAATATGTATAAAATCTGGTATAAAGAATGTTCCATACAAAAAGCCCGAAACGCTGTTAATTCAACGTTTTGGACTTTTAGATATGTGCCCAAACTTTGATTTGGGAACGTTTATTAGATTCTTTTTGTATATTTATAATTACAGTAAAATCCTTTAATATGCGGGTCTTTTTGGTGTGATAAGTTATTGAAGTTTTATTTTTTATTAATTGTAATTTGAGTAGTTTCTAGTCCTAATCGCTTTTTTAATTCTTCGGATACAGTAAATGAAATAGTTGAACCCTTTTCTACATCTACAAATTTATGATGTATAGCAGTAACAACTGTGCCATCCGTTACATAGGTTTCAGAAGGATTTGAAGTTATTTTTAAATGGTCTATATAATTCCCATCTATTTGCCCTTGCATATAAATTTCAGTTGGTAAAATAGGGTAGGCTGATTGACTTTCTACCAAAGAAATTTCAATCGTGTTTTCTTGTATTTCAACTATTCCATTCGTCGGGACAGGAACTCCGTTAATTTCTAATTTATAATCCCATAACTGTATTGCTAAATCTTTTAATTGGGTGTCACTATAATCTTTAATAAGGTCATTAATCAATTTTTTATAATACTCAGCTTCTTCATTTTTGTAATTGAGGTCCGTTTCCATACTATTCAAAGCAGATTGTAATTCCTCATTTTGTAATTCTAATTTGTTAATCTGAAGAGTTGTATCTTCTGAAAGTTGAGCTGAAGCGTTCATTTCCTCTATGTTGTCAGTATTTGTAGCGTTATCCTCACTGTTATTTGAGCAAGCAACGAGAATGAACATAAGACTGAAACATACTATGATTCTTTTCAATTACCCCACACCTCATAACTTTTTTGATAATTTTAACAATTAAACCGCATCATAGCAAATATAATTCCTAAAGCATAGCTTGGAGACGTATCGTACACACGCAGTTTAAAACACCCCTATTCAATTGGAATAAGGGGTTTTAGTTACCAAAGTGTCATTTGGGAACGTTATTTTGTATGAGAAATTAATAAGGTTCGCCAATTGCATAGCGATTTTGCTTACCCATCCAATCATTAACTTCTCGCCATTTCATTCTTTTAGCTGAAATCCAATTGCTACAAGCGTTCGAGTTTTCTTTAGGATGCCAATTATAATCATCAGCCCAATAAAAATTATCTTCAACTTTCAAAATGATTGCATCACGTATGATTGAATCATAATTTTCTGGACTCGGAATAATCTGAACCCCTGTTACGTTTTCAAAAAGGATTTCAATTGCAGATGGATTGGCAAATTGACGCTGAAATAATATCTTTACATTTGTATCTAATTCTCCCGGTACTGCCATAGATAAATCTTCATTCACATAAGTTCCTGTCCACATATACATTTCTCTTAAACAGCCATCGTGAAAATAACCAAAATGCTCTAGTAAATGCTCAATATCTGATTGTTCATTTATTTCAACCCAATTCATATGTATTCCCCCTTTGAATCATACTCTAATACATTTCGTAATGGATAAGCAAAGAAGATTCCCAAAGCGCTGTTGAAGTGACCCCCAAAAGTTAGACACGGTTATTTCGCTTAGGCAGCTTGGGTAAATTGAGTTCGGTATTGTACTGGACTCAATTTTAATTTTGCCTTAATCCGTTTCGTATTGTAGTAATGAATATATTTTTCAAGCTCTTCTTTAAAGTGCTCAATGCTTTCAAATTCTTTTAAATAAAGGAATTCGGATTTCATGATGCCAAAGAAATTCTCCATGACCGAGTTGTCGTAACAGTTGCCTTTACGTGACATACTTTGCACAATGCCTCTCGATTGGAGCGTATGGCGATATTGCTTCATTTGATAGTGCCAGCCTTGATCGGAATGCATAAGGAGCTTATGGTCTTCTGGCAGGCACTCTAACGCCTTTTCTAACATGTCTGAAACAAGGGAGAAGGTTGGTCTAGAGCCAATTGTATAGGTGATGATTTCACCGTTAAACATGTCTAAAACAGGCGATAAATAAAGCTTTTCGCCAAATAATTTAAACTCCGAAATATCTGTTGTCCACTTTTCATTTGGTGCTTCCGCTGTAAATTGGCGGTCTAAAATATTGGGGGCAATTTCGCCCACTGAGCCTTTATACGATTTATATTTTTTCATGCGCACCAAACATTTTAAGCCAAGTTCTTTCATGAGGCGCTGCACCTTTTTATGATTCACTTTTTGCCCACGATTCGCCAGCTCATCACGAATACGACGGTAGCCATAACGGCCCTCATGCTCATCGTAAATCGCTTGAATGTCCTTTTTTAAATCAGCGTCTGGATCAGGCAACGCTAATTTCTTTGCCCTATGGTAAAACGTACTGCGTGGAATTTCTGCGTACGCGATAAGTGCTTTCACCGAATATTTATCCCTTAGTTCACAAATGACTTTTACTTTGTCTTTCGTGGTGATGCTTCCTTGGCTTGAACTAAGGCATTCAACTTTTTTAAATACGCATTTTCCATTTCTAACTGCTGAATACGCGCTTGAAGTGCTTCTGTAGAGCCTTCTGCTAACACTTTTTTTCCTTGTTTAACCGATTCTTTTTTCATGGATTGACGCCCCTTTTTCTTTGGCTGAAGGGCGTCCTCTCCTAATGTTTCGAATTGGTTTTTCCAATTCCGTATGCACGAACTGGCAGCGATATTGAAAATCGCAGCGGTTTCATTAAGGGACGTACCGTGTTCAGTCATGTAGTTAAGTACGTCTAGTTTAAATGCTTTTGTGTAATTTGTATATCGTCTAACGAACGCTTCTACGCCATTCTTTTGATATTGGTTCGTCAACGTGAGTAAATAACGATGTGAAATACCAAAATCTGCAGCGACGGCTCTAGAACTTTCTCTGCTCGTTAAATAGCGTTCAACTGCTGCTAATTTTTGTTCAGAACTCATTTTAGCCATGAAAAAACACCTCATTCGTTCGTATTGTGTCTAACAAATGGGGTGCAGTTCATGTTTGGGAATGTTTTTTTGCTCAATTCTTGTCTTAAAAACTCTGATTGTAGTATATTGATAGTAGTATATGAGTGAAGGAGGAGTTTTTATGACTACCATTGAACATGTGAGTGAAAAAAAACGTGTACAGGTTCAAGTAGACCGTCAATTAGCTGAACAGGTAGAGCATATTCTAGATGCAATTGGCTTAACCCCGACAACTGCGTTAACGGTTTTTTATAAGCAAATTGTCAATCATGGCGGCATTCCATTTGCACTGGAAGCGTCAGAGCGTGACAAAGCGACTGCGAAATTAATGGCTGCTACTCGAAAGCAATCTGCTACACGAATGAACAAAGAACAAGTTGAAGCGTGGTTAGAAGAAGATGAATACTAACGATGTGGGCTTTGCCTTTGTGTCATTTAAGGGGGCAAAGGGTGGCAAAGAAAGACCGATTTTTATCGTCGAAGTGACCGAA
>JAXJTE010000163.1:0-1800 GCA_036309765.1 Caryophanon sp.
AAATAAAATTGTCGAAGAAATCAGCTATCGCATAGGTGTGCTAAATGTGAGATAATTGTCCCGTTTATTACGCAAAAAACGAGACAATTTCAGTTCTCTACTTGCAAAAGTGTTACTGTAACATAATTTAGAAATAGAAACAGCAAAATCGGTATCCAATCGGCTGCCGATTTTTGATTGTTTGCGAAAGATTTATCTACGGAAAACATAACCATTATCGTAGAAGTAATCGCACATAAACAAATCGCGTGCGAAAGCATCGTAGTCGAAGTAATATGAAAGATTACCCAACATCTTGTCAAGGTCATAACATTCGTCAACGATATGTCGAGCGAAATCCTCTTCACTGTCAAATTCGCCTTGGTAAGCGTCATCGAATTTGTCAAGCTCGTCTGCGCTGTAGCAAGTAAGGAAAGCGTCAACAGCATCGCGGTCAGCGAAGCTCGCGTACTTGATGATTGTGTCAAACTCATCTTCATCGAAGCAACTTTCCGAATACAACTCGCGAGGAAAATTCTCGTAATCTTGGAACATAAGTTCGGGATCTTCTTCATCGGCATGCAAATCGTAGCAGAACTCGATGAACTCGTCATAATCGTCAAAGGTGGTCAAATCAATCCACATACCTTGGAGTGAGCCATTGTTGTATTTGCCGTATGTGCCACAATATACAGCTGGATTATCACTGTCAAGCGAATGCTTGTGATATTGAAGTTCATCACTTGTGGGGAAAGAGCGACCACTGATTTCATTCACATAAGCGACCTTGTTGTCGCTGTGGGCTGAAAGAGAAGAATTTGTATTCATGCAATAATGAATTAAATGATTAAACACTATGCTCCGTAAAGGAGCGACTTTTACACTGCCCACAAAGAGCCGATACGCAAACATTATGCAAGGTTCGGAGATTAAATACTACCCGATTTAGGTGTGGAGATTTCAGCCCCGACACCTGTTGCTTGACCTTGCAGTTGAAAGTACCGGCAATAACTTTGCGGCGTAAAAGTGCCCGACGGAGTATTGTTGATTTAATTCTCGTATGAGCAGATTTCGTTCAGCCTAAGCATAACAAAAAAGGTCAAGCAATGAAATCACTGCTCGACCACAAGAGAACTATGAATAACAATGAAGAAAGTGATACTGCTTTATATGGCACAACGAATAGGCATACCAACCGATGACCACTTAATTTCGTAGGTAGTGGCATTAGATTCACCTGAGGGGTTGCCACTCGTGGCAGAAGATTTGACGACAGGGTACGGTCGTTCACGAGAGCCGATGATAAAGGAAGTTCCCGACGCGTCCGTGATTACGAAAGCGAGGTGTTTATGAAGTGGAATGTTGTCGTTTGACACAAATTTAAGCGTGCAAAGCACCTTGCGACCATTGTTGTCGTATTCCTCTACAGCTTCGTATGACGGCTGACCGAAGAAGCGAACAGGCACAATATCAGTGAAGACGCCGACAGGAATGCCCGATGAATGTTTGAGAACGATGTTGGGCTGAATATTTTCGCAGAGGCAGTAGCCGATTTGTGCGATACCCGGTAATGAGTGATTGAAGTTTTCCATAGCAAACAATTAAAAGGTTAATCTTCGGAGTTCTCGTTTACAGACAATGCAGAATTTACGGACATTACGGACTCGGTAATTTTTTTGTCTTGAAGTCGTTTACTTTTTTTGGTATTATAGTCGATATACGCTCTGCGTTTTCGCTGATACCTTTTAGCAATGGCATTCCAATTTGTCTCCGTTAGTTCTATACCGTGTTTTTCCATCCACGCGTAGATAAGGTCATCTA
>JAXJTE010000164.1:0-14263 GCA_036309765.1 Caryophanon sp.
CGCATTTACGATCCGTATCTTCAAAGCCGAATTCGGTAAGAATATCCGTGAGTTCTTCCTGTGAAATAAAGTTTTGAAGTAGTGTGAAAATCGTGGTATTCTTAGCCATGAGAGATTCCTCCTCGTAAAAAGTTTGTATGGTAACTTACATTTTACATGGAATCTCTCTTTTTTATTCGTTTTTTACGGTGAAAATTAGCTAATCAACAGGCGTGAAGTAATAACGCTTTTGTCGTATGTACGCAAAATTCTTGAAAAAATCATGAATTTCGTTCATACATATGTAGCACTATAAAGAAAATAAAAATTTAGTAAAAAGCAATGATAATTCACTTCTTTAAGTATAAAAAACGTATGGCGTATACAAATGGAACAGTAAATTGTGAAAATGTACATGGGAGATTAAATGTGTAGAGAAACATGCGACATTCACGAAAGTTGTCGTGCTTGCGCGATGTACATTGTGATAGAATAGAAAGTATATTAACTTACTAGGAGGAATTTTTTGTCATGAGTAAAGTTTTAGTTTTCGGACACCAAAATCCAGATACAGATACAATTACATCTGCATTAGTATACGCACATTTAAAGCAGCAATTAGGCGCTGACGTAGAAGCAGTTCGTTTAGGCGAAGTGAACAACGAAACAGCATTCGCTTTAGAAAAATTCGGCTTTGAAGCACCACGCTTAGTGGAAGGTGTAGAAGCAGGCACTGAAGTAATTTTAGTAGACCATAACGAGTTCCAACAATCTGCAAAAGGGATTGAAGCAGCACGCGTGTTAGAAGTAATCGATCACCACCGTATCGCAAATTTCCAAACGTCTGATCCATTATACTTCCGCGCAGAGCCAGTTGGTTGTACAGCGACAATTTTAAACAAACTTTATAAAGAAAACGGCGTAGAAGTGCCAGCGAACATCGCGGGCTTAATGCTTTCTGCCATCGTTTCAGATACATTATTATTCAAATCACCAACTTGCACAGAGCAAGACGTACAAGCAGGCGAAGAGCTAGCGAAAATCGCTGGTGTTGACGCTGCTGACTACGGTTTAGCGATGTTAAAAGCAGGTGCTGACCTTTCAGATAAATCACTTGAAGACTTATTATCTTTAGACGCAAAAGGCTTCGAGTTTGGCGCTTACAAAGCAACAGTTGCACAAGTAAACGCAGTAGATATCGAGGACGTATTAGGTCGCCAAGAAGAGCTAGTGGCGTTACTTACAAAAGACGTAGCAGACAATGGCTTAGACTTATTCTTCTTCGTTGTAACAGACATTTTAAACAACGATTCAACAGCAGTAGCAGTTGGCGCACAAGCAGAAGCAGCAGCAAAAGCATTCGGCGCTGAAATCGTTGACGGACGCATCGTATTACCAGGCGTTGTATCACGTAAAAAACAAATCGTGCCTGTATTAACAGACGGATTAAAATAATTTTCAGAAAGCAGAGGAGACGTCACGTTTCTTCTGTTTTTTTTTGTGGCATGGGATAGCTGCATTCGTGTTTTAGTGTATTAACTATTACAGAGAAATCAGGCTAGAAGCGAGCCGCCTGACGCGAATAGCCAATTGGAAGAAAAGTTCAAGATCAATGATTGATTGTCTCCATAATTTCAGCCTAAAGTCTTAAAACAAAACAGTAGCATTTTTTAGAGAACTATATTATCATAATTCTTGTATCTCACATTCGAGATATTTGAACGCATACAAAATTTCTTAACTAAAATAAAACAACTGTAAACAGAGGAGCAACTATCATTATGACAAACGTATTAGTAGTAAAAGCAAACAATCGTCCAGACGGCGTGTCAACATCTATGTACAACGCATTCATCGAAGAAGCGGCGAAAAATGAAGCGTTAAACGTAACAACTTTCGACGTATTTGAAGAAAATTTAGAGTACTTCGGCCAAGAATTATTCAACGCTTTCGGTAAAGCACAAAGCGGCGAAGAATTAACAACTCGCGAAGCACGCTCTTTAGAAGCATTCAACAAATCTCGTGAAGCATTAACAGCTGCAGAAGTAGTTGTATTTGCATTCCCATTATGGAACTTAACGATCCCAGCTGCATTACAATCGTTCATCGATTACACATACGGCGCTGGTTACTCATTCAAATATAACGAGCAAGGTCAATTAGTAAGCTTAATGACTGACAAAAAATACGTTGTGTTAAACGCACGCGGCGGCATTTACTCTACACCAGAAATGGCACCACTGGACATGTCAGCAAACTACATCAACGCTGTAATCGGTGGCGTATACGGTATGGAAAAAATCGGTGAAGTAATTATCGAAGGTCACGCATCTTCTAAAAACGATGCACAAGCGATCATCGCTGCTGGCTTAGAAAAAGTAAAAGAAGTAGCGCAAAACTTAACAGTAAACGCATAATTGCAATATTTTTAAGGAAGCATTCATACGTGAGTGCTTCTTTTTTTGCGTGTTTAAGCATAGAGGTTAGCTGATGTTGAACGTTGTTTAAATACACAATAGTATGACATATTTATGCTTTTAGGCTATGCGAATTAGCTGATTATATCTATAATTTCTCATTTAAATGCATTATACTTAAGCAAGTTTTCAATAAACGTAGATGAGGGAGAGAACAACATGAGAAATAAATTTTTAACAGGTGTGCTGGCATCGGCGATTGTTGCAGCAAGTTTTAGCACAGGCGCATCACAAGTAGATGCCGCGGCAACAGACGTAACGCGCGGCGATTACGTGAAGCAAATCATTACAGAGCTAGGCGTAGAGCTTGGAGATGGCTCATCGATTACATTTAAAGACGTACCGAAAGAGCTAGCGCCGTATGTGGAGAAAGCGGTGGAGTTAAAGCTAGTAAACGGTAAATCAGCAGACGAGTTTGCGCCAGATGAGCAGTTGACTCGCTTGCACGCATTCGTTATTGCGGCGCGTGGTTTAGCGAAAGAAAATGCAGCGTTAACGACGTTAGATTCATTCAAAGATAGCAAGCATATTCATAGCTCACATAAGCAAGATATGGCAAATGCGGCGGCGTTACAGCTATTAAAAGGTTTTAAGGACGGCACAATTCGTCACGCATTACCTGTAACAGAAGCGCAAATGAAAAAAATTGCAGAACGTTTTGCGGCGCAATTTGAAGTACCAAAAACAGACGAGGATATCGTAAACT
This sequence comes from Caryophanon sp., assembly GCA_036309765.1. Classification (GTDB taxonomy): domain Bacteria; phylum Bacillota; class Bacilli; order Bacillales_A; family Planococcaceae; genus Caryophanon. The sequence goes on from JAXJTE010000164.1 coordinate 3,163, forward strand.
TACGCATTTTAGGTACATCTGATATTCATACAAACTTAGCGAACTACAACTACTATGCAGACAGTGAAGATACGACAATCGGTTTAGCGAACACAGCAGCGTTAATTAATGAAGCACGCGAAGAAAACAGCAATGCGCTATTATTTGATAACGGTGACTTAATTCAAGGTACGCCACTTGGCTCATACGTAGCGCTGAAAAAAGAGCTTGTACCAGGCGTTGAGCATCCATCAGTAGCTGCATTAAATGAATTAGGCTACGCAGCGGCGACACTTGGAAACCACGAGTTTAGCTACGGCTTACCGTACTTAGGTGAAGTAATGAACGATGCGGAATTTGCTTGGGTGAACGCGAACGTACGCGACGCAGCAACAGGCGAAAACTACTTCAAGCCGTTTGAAATTATTGAACAAACCGTTGTCGATGAAGACGGTGAACAGCATACAGTAAACGTTGGGGTAACAGGGATCGTGCCACAACAAATTCTTGGGTGGGACGCAGCGCACTTAACAGGTAAAGTAACAGTTGATGCGCCACTTGATGCATTACAAGCAGTTATTCCACAAATGGAACAAGCAGGTGCAGATGTAATCGTTGTATTAGCACACTCAGGTATCGGCTCAGATGAATATGTAGCAGGTACGGAAAATGTTGGCTACCAAATCGCAGCGCTTGAAGGGGTAGACGCATTAATTACAGGTCATTCACACGGACAATTCCCAGGTGACTATGCAGACCTTGAAAACGTTGATACAGACAAAGGCACAATTAACGGTACACCAACTGTTATGCCAGGTGCGTACGGCTCACATTTAGGTGTTATCGATTTACAGCTTGAGTTAGATGGCGAAGAATGGTCAGTCAACGACGGTAAAGCGGAAATTCGTAGCATCGAGCGTGAAGGTTTAACACCAGATGAAGGCGTATTATCAGTTATTCAAGAAGCACACGAAGGAACGATTGAATACATTCGCGAGCCAGTTGGTGAAACGTTAGCACCAATTAACTCGTACTTCTCATTAGTGCAAGATGCATCGTCAATTGAAATTATTACAGCGGCACAAACAGCGTATATTAAAAAGCAAATCGAAGGTACGTCAGATGCAGAGCTACCGATTTTATCAGCGGGCGCACCGTTTAAAGCAGGCTCTCGTGATAACGCAGCAGACTTCACGAACATTCAAGCAGGGCCACTAGCGATTAAAAACTTAGCGGACATTTACCACTTCGATAACACGGTTGCGACAGTAAAAGTAACAGGTGCAGACGTTGTGGAGTGGCTAGAAATGGCTGCGGGTGTGTTCTTAACGATCAATCCAACGATTACAGATGAGCAATACATTTTAGATGCAGAAGCGCGTTCTTACAACTTTGACGTATTGGACGGTGTAACGTACGAAATCGATTTAACGTCACCGATGAAATACGATCGTCGTGGTAATGTCGTTGATGAAACAGGCAACCGTATTAAAAACGTGCAATACGACGGTGAAGCAATTGATTTAGAACAAGAATTTTTAATCGTAACGAACAACTACCGTGTAGGCGGTTCATATGGCTCAGTATTCGTGAACGACGACCAATCGAACTTAACGATGTATGCGTATGAAAACCGTGAAGCGATTGTGGATTATATTACGAGCGAAGGAACGATTGACGTAACACCAAACAACAACTGGACGTTCGCGCCGTTCCCAGAAAATACGAAAATTATTTACCGCACAGCAGATGTGGCGAAAGATTATATTCCAGAAGGTTCAAACATTGAGTACTTAGGCGAAGATACGAACGGCTTCGGTAAGTTTTTAATTAAATAATGATCGGAAGCGGCTGTCTGAAATTATGTTCAGGCAGCTGTTTTCGTTTACAAGAAATGATACGCTAATTATAATAGTTACTAAACGTAACCATCTATCGATAAATAACTTATTAACTTTTGGCGTTCATGCGCGTACAATACTAAAGTAGAGGTGAGAAACGATGACAGAAACAGCTTTATGTCCGAGGCTCGCAAAAGCGATGGAGATGATCGGCAAGCGTTGGACGGCGCTCATTTTGTATCAGCTGCTAGACGGACCGCAGCGCTTTAATGCGATTGAATCTGCGCTACCGATTAGCGGACGCTTATTATCAGAGCGTTTGAAGGAGCTAGAAAAAGAGGGCATCGTGCTGCGAACAGTGTACTCAGAAGTGCCTGTTCGTGTAGAATATACATTGACGGACAAAGGGCTCGCATTAAGCGGCGCCATTCGTGAAATTGAAAACTGGTCAAAAAACTGGCTGTAATGAGAGGATAGGAACGAAAATCATGACAAAGCAACAGTGGGCAGCACATTTAGCACAAAAAATTCCTGCGACAAACATTAAAATAGATGAACCGTTACGCAACTATACGATGACGAAGCTAGGTGGTGCAGCAGACGTTTTCGTATTGCCTGAAAACGAGGAGCAAGCAACATACGTCGTGCGTTACGCATATGACAATAACATTCCACTGCTCATGCTCGGCAACGGCTCGAATATGGTTGTACGCGATGGCGGTATGCGCGGCATCGTCGTGACATTCGCTCATTTAAATACGATTGAAGTTACCGATACGCACGTACACGCTGGTGCAGGCGCGTTGTTAAAAGACGTATCAAAAGCGGCGGCAGCAAATACGTTAACAGGTTTAGAGTTTTCATGCGGCATTCCAGGCTCAATCGGTGGGGCGATGGCGATGAATGCAGGTGCATACGGTGGCGAAATGGCAGACGTAACGCATCAATTAACCGTGTTAACGAAACAAGGCGAGCTGCTCGTATTATCAAAAGACGAGCTAAAGTTAGGCTACCGTAAAAGCATTATCGCCACAGAAGGCTACTACGTATTGTCAGCGGAGTTTGACTTACAGCGCGGCGATCAAGCGGAAATTGATGCCAAAATTGCGGATTTAACCCATCAACGAGAATCGCGCCAGCCGCTTGAATACCCGTCAGCAGGCAGCGTGTTCAAGCGTCCACCAGGGCATTTCGCAGGTAAGCTTATTCAAGATAGCGACCTACAAGGTAAAGGTGTCGGCGGTGCAGAAGTATCGACGAAGCACGCTGGATTTATCGTCAATAAAGGCAACGCATCAGCGTCAGACTACATTGCGACAATTCAAATGGTGCAAGAAGTTGTAAAAGAAAAATTCGACATCGAGCTTGAAATGGAAGTAAAAATCGTTGGCGACGAGCCTGTGACGAATTAGTATGTAATGACACTAGGTCTGTTGATTCGCCCGTTTATACAGATGAATCGGTTGTTTTCAGCAGCAAAATGGAAATTAATGCGGTTTTATAGTGGCAGGGAGCGTGCGGCGAGACTCCTAGGGGAAAAGCTCGTGCCTTAAGACCCCACAGCGAAGCGAGTCGCGATACGCGGACGGTCAGTTGAAAAGCTAATCAACATGCTTATAATGCCACAATGTATTTAATAAAAATTGTTAAAAACGACATGCCATTTGGGTGCAGCCGCATTCAAATGGCATCTGTTTGTTAGAGAGGACGAACGAAATGAAATTTATATCATGGAACGTAAATGGCATTCGCGCCTGCATCACAAAAGGCTTTCTCGACTATTTCCACGCAGTCGATGCGGACTTTTTTTGCGTGCAAGAAACGAAATGCCAAGCTGGTCAAGTCGATTTGCAGCTAGATGGCTACGAGCAATATTGGAATTATGCCGAGAAAAAAGGCTACTCCGGTACCGCGATTTTTACGAAGCATACGCCGATGTCAGTGCGTTACGGTGTTGGCGATGAAGAAACAGAAGCAGAAGGGCGCATTATTACGCTAGAATACACGGATTTCTTTTTAGTGAATGTGTATACGCCAAACGCTCAGCGCGACTTAGCACGACTGCCGTTTCGCTTAGCATGGGAAGAAAAGCTCGCGGTGTATTTAAAAGCGCTCGATGCACAAAAGCCAGTCATTTATTGCGGTGATTTAAACGTTGCGCATACCGACATCGATTTAAAAAATGCAAAATCAAATAAAGGTAACTCAGGTGTCACAATCGAGGAGCGAGCGGCGATGACGAATTTACTTGCAGCAGGCTTCGTCGATACGTTTCGTGCGCTACACCCAGACGCGATCGACCATTATACGTGGTGGTCGTACATGGCGAAAGTGCGTGAGCGAAACATCGGCTGGCGCATCGACTACTTCATCGCATCGGAGCGCATGATGCCGCGCGTGCAGCACGCAACGATTGATGCGCATGTGCTAGGGAGCGACCATTGTCCAATCGGCTTAGTAATCGAGTAGTTGCGTCGCTCGTCGTCGGCTTCGGTGGTGCATGCGGCGTTGCGCTTCGTTACGTATGCCTCGCGTCGTTTTCAGGAGCGGCACTTTTCGTTGCGAACATTGTCGGCAGCTTTTGTTTAGCGTATTTGCATGGGCGAGTAAGCGGCAGTCGCAACGAGCAAGCGGTACGATTATTTGTTATGACGGGCATGCTCGGCTCGTTTACGACGTTCTCAAGTGTGTCGTACGAGGCATTGGCATTATTTCAGCAATCGGTATCGCTCGGCATCATGTACGTCGTAGCGATGACGTTTTGTTGTATCGCGGCGGCAGTTGGGGGAACGGTGGTCGGTAAACGATGATCGAGCTTTTATACGTATGTGTCGGTGGTTTTGTCGGAGCCATTGCGCGATTTTTACTGTTTCAGCGCTTTATCAAAAAAGAGCGAGCGACGTTATTTGTTAATGTGAGCGGCAGCTTTTTGCTCGTGCTACTGATGCCGTATATCACGACGGATTGGCAATATCTTTTGATTGCAATCGGCTTTTTCGGTGCGTACACGACGTTTTCGACATTTACGCTCGACGTCGTACAGCTAGCGAAAACGAGTAAAAAAGAAGCGGCGATGTACGTTATGCGCATGCTTAGCTACAGTGCTGTTGCGATGCTCGTTGCGTATATGATTGTTGATGGTATGCTACGGAGATGATTCTCTGTAGCATTTTTCATTCAAACAATCATTTGAATATAATCGCCAAATGATGTACAATACATTCAAACAATCATTTGAATGAGGTGGGCGAATGAAGGGTGTATGTGAAATTGTCGAACAACATGAGGACGTTGTACAACATGTGCAGCAGCAACTACCAGAATTAACAAAAACGCTACAAATTTTCAAAGCACTCGCCGATGAAACGCGTTTAAATATTGCGTTTGCACTGACGCTTGCGCCAAAGCTTTGCGTTTGTGACGTCGCAGCGATTATCGGCAGTTCAAATGCGACCGCATCGCACCATTTACGCTATTTGCGCGAGCACGGTTTAGCCGTTTCAGAACGTGAAGGAAAGCAAATTTATTACGCGCTTGCAGATGAGCATGTACGCCAAATGATTGACGTCGCGTATACGCATTCGAAGGAGTGAGACTTATGGCAACAGAGCAATACCGTCTACAAAATTTATCGTGTGCAAACTGTGCGGCAAAGTTTGAAAAAAACGTCGCAAGCTTGCCAAATGTCGAGGATGTAAAGCTTAATTTTGGCGCAGCAAAGCTAACGGTAACAGGATCAGCGACGATCGAGGAGCTAGAGGAAGCAGGGGCGTTTGATAACATTAAAGTCGTACCAGCAACATCGCGCAGCATTGAGGTGACGACGCCGTTTTGGAAACGTCGTGAAAATCAGCTCGCCGCCGTTGCGCTATTATTTGTCGCAATTGGCTACAGCATGACGAGCATTGCACCGCATATTGCGCCGTGGATTTTCGGGGCAGCGATTGTGCTTGGAGGGATCGACATTTTTAAAGTCGGCTTCCAAAATTTATTGAAGCTACAGTTTGATATGAAAACGCTTATGACGATTGCGATTATCGGTGCGGCAATAATCGGAGAGTGGCAAGAAGCGGCAGTCGTTGTATTTTTATTTGCGGTTAGTGAGGCGCTTGAAGCATACTCGATGAACAAAGCGCGTCAGTCGATTCGTCAGCTGATGGATATCGCACCAGCGACGGCACTGAAAAAAGTAGCACATGGGGATCACTCACATGAGGTCGAAGTTGAAACGGACACGCTTGTAGTGGACGATATCATCATCATTAAACCTGGCTCAAAAATTGCGATGGACGGTATTGTCGTATCGGGGCAATCGACTGTAAATGAAGCGTCGATTACCGGTGAGGCGATGCCGATGTTAAAGCAAACGGGCGACGTCGTATTTGCTGGTACGCTCAATGAAGAAGGGGCAATGGAAGTGCGTGTCACAAAGCATGTGAACGACACGACGATTGCAAAAATTATTCATTTAGTCGAAGAAGCACAGCAAGAAAAAGCACCGTCACAAAAGTTTGTTGACCGCTTTGCAAAAATTTATACACCGATCATTATGCTCATTGCGCTCCTTGTCGCAGTCATTCCACCGCTATTTACAGGCGACTGGTCGCACTGGATTTATCAAGGGCTTGCCGTGCTTGTCGTCGGCTGTCCGTGTGCACTCGTTATTTCAACGCCTGTTGCGATCGTGACGGCGATTGGCAATGCAGCGAAGCAAGGTGTACTCATTAAAGGCGGCGTCTATTTAGAGGCGCTCGCACATGTTGAGGCAATTGCATTCGATAAAACAGGTACGCTTACAAAAGGCATGCCAGCTGTAACGAATTTATATACGCACGATGAGGAACGTTTACTCCAAGTAGCAGGTGCGGTCGAAACGAAATCACAGCACCCACTTGCTCGTGCGATTTTGCATTATGCGTTTGTGAAGCAGCTGCACATTCCGAGCGTCGAGCAATTCCAGTCGGTTACAGGTAAAGGTGCAAAAGGGATCGTAAACGGTAAAGAAGTGTACGTCGGCAGTCTTTCATCGGTTTGTGCGATGATGGATGTGCAGCCAGAAGTGATTGCACAAGCACGCGTATACGAGGAAGAAGGCAAGTCGCTCGTTGCGGTTGTCGAGGGCAATGTGTTTTTAGGGCTCATTGCAGTAGCTGATGAGGTGCGCGAAGAAAGTGCCGCGATTTTACAGCAGCTAAAAGCAAATGGTGTGAAGGAAACGATTATGTTAACAGGTGACGGGGAGCGTACAGCCAATGCGATGGCGAAGCGTTTAGGCGTGACGAATGTGCGTGCAAGCTTACTGCCAGAACAAAAGCTAGCAGAGATTAAAACGCTACAAGACAAGTTCGGGCAAGTCGCGATGGTCGGTGACGGTGTGAACGATGCACCAGCACTTGCTGCGGCAAATATCGGCATTGCGATGGGCGGAGCAGGCACAGATACAGCGCTAGAGACGGCGGACATTGCGCTTATGTCAGATGATTTAACGAAGCTGCCGTATGCAATTCGCTTAAGCCGCAAAACGTTAACGATCATCCAGCAAAATATCGCCTTTGCGCTTGGCTTAAAGATGCTTGCGATTTTGCTCGTCGTTCCAGGTTGGCTTACGCTATGGATTGCGATTTTCGCCGATATCGGTGCGACATTGCTTGTTGTGCTCAATTCATTACGCTTAATGCGCGTTCAAAAGTAAAGTTTCTTGCGTTCGTCCTAGTTAATCGTTAAAATGAAGTACGATGAAAGCAAAAGTACAAATTCTTTTGATGGAAATTTAGGATGAATAGGAACGATTACAATGACACAATCCGATGTAATTTTAATCAATGTAACAGAGGAAATCGTACGCGGATTAGTTAGTTTCATGTTACGCGGCCCAGAGTATCAGGCTTTTTGTAACTGTACTATTTGTGAAATGGACGTAAATGCATTAACGTTAAATGCATTACCACCGAAATATGTATCCAACCCGAAGATGCGTGATGCAGCGTTTAAAGAATTAAACACGCCTGAAAACATTGAAATTATTAACCGAGAAATTATACGAGCGATTCATACGGTTGCTCGTAAACCGAAGCATAAATAAATAGGTCAAGGAGTGTCTCACATCATTGTGGGCATTCCTTTTTATATGGCGTTGATTAGGGCATTGTTTGAGACATTATGACAAGAAAGATACAAATAACGACATTGCCTACACTTTTTTTAAGCTATTGTAGTAAACTAAAGACATAAGAATGCGAAAGCGAGGGGACGACATGCCAACACCAAGCATGGAAGATCATATTGAACAAATTTATCTATTGATTGAACAAAAAGGCTATGCTCGTGTATCTGACATTGCTGAAGCTTTGGCTGTTCTTCCGTCTTCCGTTACGAAAATGGTGCAAAAATTAGATAAAGATGGCTATCTCATCTATGAAAAATATCGCGGTTTAGCGTTAACACCAAAAGGGCAAAAGCTCGGTAAACGACTTGTGCAGCGTCATGAGCTGTTAGAGCAATTTTTGCGCTTAATCGGCGTGAACGAGCAATTAATATACAATGACGTCGAAGGAATTGAGCATCACTTAAGCTGGGATTCGATTGATCGCATTGCCGACTTAGTGCAAGTGATGGAAGAAAATCCAACGATACTTCATCAGCTACAACAACTAAAAACAAATCATCTCTAGGAGGATATACATGTTAGAATTAACTGCTGGCGACGTGGTCAGCTTAACGGTCGTAAAAGAAGAAGGGTCAAAGTGGCTTTTAACAAACGGTGCGAAAGAAATCTCATTAAATGCATCAGAAGTGCTTGAACCATTAACAGTCGGTGAAACAGTCGAAGTATTTTTATACACAGACCGTCGTGGTGAACTACATGCAACGACAGCACTGCCAACAATTCGCAAAGAGGAATACGGCTGGGCACGCGTATTACGTGCAGTAAAACACGAGGGCGCATACGTTGACATCGGTACGTCACGCGAAGTGCTTGTGCGTGCAGAAGATTTACCGAAGCTTGAGGAATTATGGCCACAAGCAGGTGACCATCTTTACATTACATTAAAGCCAGACCGCAACGGTAGCCTTTACGGTCGCTTAATTACAGAGGAAAAAGTAGCCGATCTTTACGAGGGCGCACTTGAAGACCAATTTAACAAAAACATTACAGCACGCCCGTACCGTCTATTACCAGTCGGCACGTTCTTACTTGGCGTGGAGCAACCGTTCCGTATTTTCGTACACGAAACAGAGCGTAAAGCAGAGCCGCGTTTAGGGCAAGACATTAGCGTGCGCATTATCGACGTAAAAGAAGACGGCTCAATGAACGGTTCACTTTTACCACGTAAGCACGAGCGTTTAAGCGACGATGCAGAGCAAGTGTTAGCGTACTTACAAGATGTTGGCGGACGCATGCCATTTGGTGATAAATCATCACCAGACGAAATTAAAGATATGTTTAACATGAGTAAAGCGTCATTCAAACGCGCACTTGGCACGTTAATGAAAGAACGTAAAATTACACAAAAAGACGGTTGGACAGAGATCGTTTAATAACAGATGGTAGAGGAAGCGATATGCGTGCCTCTACCATTTTTTTATGAAATGGAACTTTTCATGTTTACGAACGTATACATTTAAGGAAAAATAGTAACTACAGGCACGTGTTCACGAAACATGTATAGAAAGCTCGATTAGCTGTTTGTGAAGTTCAGTTTATAATAAAACGTTTCTACGATAGGGGAGTTTACGATGAAAAAAGTAATGACAACAATCACAGCGGTCGCTTTAACCTTTTCAATGATGACCGCAGCGAGCGCAACTACAGGCGTAATTGATGAAAAGCTTGGCGTACCAATCGTCGTGTACGGTGCAAACTTAACGGCCGACCAAAAAGAAACGGTAAAAAACGCGCTCGAAATTACAAGCTCTAGCGCAGTCGAGGAAATTACCGTATCAGGTCAAGATTTAGTGAAATACATTAAAGACGGCAACCCGAACGCCCGCATGTTTTCTTCAGCGAAAATTACCCAGCGTAACGAAGGAGAAGGGCTCGTGATCGACATTGTAACACCGTCAAACATTACGCAAATTACGTCGGAAGTATATGCCTCAGCGATGTTAACAGCCGGCATTGAAAACGCATTGGTTGAAGTGGCCGCTCCAAACCCTGTAACAGGTCACTCAGCGCTCGTAGGCATTTATAAGGCATATGAGGTATCAACAGGAGAAAAGCTTGATACAGAGCGTACAGACGTGGCTAACGACGAATTATCGATTGCGACACAAATTACCGAGAACGCAGGCATTGATGAGGCACAAGTAGCGGAACTATTAACGTCAATCAAGCAGCAAATCGCCGAATTAAACCCAGCGACGCGTGAGGACGTGGAGCAAATCGTATCGGAGCAGCTATCGAAGTTCCAAATTGAATTATCAGAAGCGGACCGTCAATTATTAACCGACTTAATGGACCGCATTTCCAACTTAAACATCGACTTTGATCAATGGTCGCAGCAATTAAGCGATTTAAGCAAGGATATCGAGGAAAAGTTCGGCACGTTCATTACGGAAAATGAAGGCTTCTGGGAAAGCGTGAAAACATTCTTCAAAAACTTAATGGATACTGTATCAGGTTGGTTTAGCTGATAAAATAAAAGTTATGCACATGTGGATAATTTGTTTTACAATGAGGGTATACAGAGGATAATTCACAAAAGGGAGGCAATATGGCATGTTTTCAGTTCGAGCAGATGAGCAAGCAATTGAGTACCATCAAGACGGTCGTATGTTAGGTGAAATTACGTGGGTGCTACGCGACGATACGATGGTAATGGACCACACGTACGTATCAAATGAGCTACGCGGTCAAGGCGTGGCGAAAAAGCTACTAGACGAAGCGGCAAAATACGCACGCGAGCACAATTACAAAATGAAAGCCGTATGTTCATACGTTGTGACGGCATTTGATCGTTACGACGATTATAAAGACGTACAAGTATCATAAATAAAACAGCCTGTGTGGAATCTTTCCGCGCAGGCTGTTTTTTTACAGATTTTCCGAGCGAGAAAGCTCATTGCTTTAGCTATGGGATGAAAGCGAAGTCAGTCAAGGGGTAGCTTTTGCTAGCTCAATTGACTGAAAACATGGTACACTTGTTCTATAGACAAGTAAAAGTCTCTAAAACATTCTCGTTCGTTGATAACTAGATATTGTATGAGGTTCGATAGCCAAATTCATGCTATCGGTAAAACAATATGTGTCGTCAAGCAAAAGACGTTAAAACATATGACGA
>JAXJTE010000165.1:0-5159 GCA_036309765.1 Caryophanon sp.
AAAATGAGTTAATAACAAACAGTTAACTAGTTAACTGTTTGTTATTAACTCTAACATCCGATGAAAACGATTGAATTCAAGAATTTAAAGTTAACAATTTTAACAGTCGAAAACGCGCCTTGTCTTGCGTTGAAAAACGACCACACATATTCGCGCATTATATGTAAAAACGCAGGCGCAAATGAGGGAGAAACGAAAAAAGCAGCGAACAGTTACATGAACGTTAAAATTCACTGTAAGCTATTCACCGCCGTTTTGTTGAAGTTTCTTTAAAAGAATTAACAGCTGTTTTTTTTCCTCTTTATTTAAGGCTGCAAATTGCTCTGCCTGTACGCGTTCTTGTAATGGTGTCACTTCATTAAATACATCGTGTCCTTTTGATGTTAATTGCACGTATTTTGTGCGCCATTCTTGCTGTCGCTCCACTAAATCCAGTTCTTCCATTTTGCTTAGTAATTGCGTAATATTGCCTTTTGTCACAAATAGTTTTTCTGCTAATTCGTTTTGAGAAATTCGCTTAGACGTACCGACTTGCACGAGTACATCAAATTGCGCCGCCGATAATCCCCATTTTTTTAAATGTTGGTTTGATTCTTTTAGGCTGTTCATATACACCCGTGACAATCGAAACCAAATTAATAAATCAAGTCGCTTACTATCCCGTTCTGTCATGCTGCTATCTCCTTGTTACTACATAAATCAATTCATTCTAACGTATTTTCACAGGAAATAAAAATAAAAAAGCTTTTGCGCAACAACTTTGCACTCAAAAGCTTGTTCGTTATTTATTTTTGTGTTGCGTCTTTTTGTGCGCCTGTATAGCTGCCAATTACGTTTTGGTAACCAGGTAATTGTGCTGAGATCAAAGCACCAAATCCTTCAACATCATGACGCCAATCGCGCTGTAATTCTGCTGCTACGCTGAACCAGTTCATTAATTGTGCGCCGCCGTGTGCCATACGCGTTAATGCTGCGTGTGCAACTTGCTTGCTGCCTGTACCTGAAGCATCAGCTACAACGAACACATCATAGCCTTCGTTAATTGCTGAAAGTGTTGGGAATGCCACACATACGTCTGTTACAACGCCTGCAATAATTAATTGTTTTTTGCCAGTTGCTTTGACAGCATCTACGAAATCTTCGTTGTCCCAAGCGTTAATTTGTCCAGGACGAGAGATGATTGGTGCATCTGGGAATAAGTCGATCAACTCTTGCATTAACGGACCATTTGGACCATGCTCAAAGCTTGTCGTTAAAATAACCGGTAAGTTAAAGAATTTTGCTGTACGTGCTAATGCGATGACATTGTTTTTAAATTCATCTACACCATAATCACGAACTAATCCTGAAATTAAACCTGTTTGGTGATCCACTAATAACACCGCTGCATTGTCTTTATCTAATCGTTTGTATAAGTCTGTCATAATAAAAAGCCTCCTAAAATTTCAATTCAAAATAATCACGTTAAGCCTGCTGCTGTGCCGTTTTGATACTTCAATAGGTGTGTCGCGGATAACAGCTTGCCTACATTTGTCATAAACAAGCCTCCTAAACAAATCATCTACGGTATGTAAAAAGCATTTGCCAAACTGAAAACGGATTATTGCGCACAAAAAAACCTACAGCCTGCCGAAAAAATCGGAAGTCTGTAGGTCGTGAGTTTAACCGCGTAACATGTTGCGTCCGCCGTTGACTGGAATAATTTGTCCGTTAATATAGCTTGATGCGTCAGATGCTAAAAAGACCATAACCGGTGCCATATCACGATCGACATCGCCCATTTCACCTTTCATCGGTACTTTTAGGCGCTCTGACTTTAGGAATACTTCGCGCGCGGCTGGTTCTAAGTCTGCAACGTATTGGTCATACATTGGCGTTTTCATCGTTGGATTTACACAGTTTGTACGAATGTTGTATTTGACTGCCCATTCGTAAGCGATTGTGCGTGACCATGATAACACTGCGCCTTTTGATGTTGCATAAAGTGCTGAGTTGGGCATACCTGCAAGTGCTACGTCTGATGCGAAGTTAATAATTGCAAATTCACCTTGTTGCTGGCGCATAATGTGACATGCTGCTTGGTTTGTGAAAATCGTGCCGTTAATGTTCACACCCCAGAAAAACTGCATATCCTCTGGTGTGAAATCCTCTGCCGCACCATGACGGTCAATTGCTGCGATATGTGCAAGTACATCTAAGCCGCCCATTTGTGATGCTGCTTGCTCAAATACACGATCCACTTCTTCTTTATCTGCAACGTTACAGTGATAATACGTCGCGTGTCCATCGCCTAAAGTGTTTGCGAAATCGACTACTTGCTGACCCGCTTCATCCATAATATCTAATACTGCAACCGTTGCACCTGCTTTTACAAATCCTCGTACTGTACCTGCTGCAATACCGTTTGCCCCACCTGTTACAATAATTCGTTTACCCTTTAATTCCATGAAACGTCACTCCCTTTTTACGTTACTATATTTAGTGTAAACAACGCACGATGAAAAGACGATGACCGCTTCTATTGTATTGTTACTTTTTGCGTAACACTTTTACTCAAGTGTTACGTTTTACATATGTCACAATAGCTGGAATTGTCCAATTTTCATAAAACGATGCCATATCACTCGGTGGCACTTTCATTCCGTCATTAATCCATTTTGACAGCACCATCGTATGAGAAGCCGCATAAAAATAAACCGAATATTCCTTTTCTGCGTCTGATATCACAAGCTCTGAAAATTTGTGCGCGACGATGCTCGTTGTGTAGCTTAGCATAAAATCAGTAAAGGAGTTTTGCCCGATAAAGCTGTTAATCCGTCGATAAAAATCACGCTCATGATAAAACTGCTCATAAAGCCAGCTCATGATCGTGAGTGATGGCATTTGAAAGGATTGAGATAACGCACGCATTTTCTCCATCGGCTCTATAATATCAATGTAAATAATATGCTCCATTACGTCATTTTTGTCTTGGAAATAAGCATAAAATGTTTTGCGTGAAATGTTTGCCGCTTCGCTAATTTGTGCGACGGTGAGTTTGTCCACATCATGCATCATAACGAGTTGTTTAAACGCTTGTATAATGTGGTCGTACGTCGTCTTTTTATAAGAAAGTGTATGCTTTTGAAATTGCTGAAGGCGTTGTTGCCAGTTTATCATGAATGTCACCTTTTCTTCGTTAGTATAACAAAAAATGCGAGAGGTGAATTTGCTTCGCCCCTCACATGTCGTATTAACGCTGTAATGCAATTTCAATATGTGCTAAATGGTGTTCCTCATGCCACGCGAGCTTTTTTAATTTCGTTGCGACGGTCACTTCCCCATTCACCGCATGAATGAACGTGCGCTGAAGCTGTGCTTGTGTGATCGTTTGTGCGAGTGCGACGATGCGTTGATTAATGCCATCTAATAAGAAAATCGAACTTTCGACTGACAATTCCGTATCTGGTGCTGTGGCCCATGCGTCTTGGTCAAATGCAGGGACAGTCGGCGTGTCGTCGGTTAAGGCTAGCTTTAGACGCTGATACATGTTGAGCTGTGAATCTGCGATGTGATGCACGAGCTGACGAATGTTCCATGCACCGTCACGATATGTTTTTGCCAGTTCCTCATCGGTTAAATGATCGACAACTTTACGAAGTCGCGTCACGTATGTATTTGTTTGTGCTGCCCATTGCTTTACATCGTCGGTCGTTGCGTTTGTCGGTACTTCTAATTTACCTAGTGGAAATTGTGTGTCCATCGTCATTCCCCTTTTCATTGAAATTTGCCATCGTCTTACTGTACCACCATATGTCATTATTGAAACTTATGTGGTGAAAATCCATATATGCAAATGAAAAAGCGCTTCCTTATTTCATCGGGAAACGACAGGTGGATTGTGTGCGAATTGTAAATTTCATGACATTTAACCTAGCTATTGTTTACGGCATATAAACAAATAGTAAAAAATACCCTATTCAAAAAGATTTATGGTATAATCTTGAACTGTAAGAAGTGGAAATAAAAGAAATTGAGGTGACACTATGTCGATTAACCGGAAAATATTAATGATGTTTGGTAGTATTTTAGTGCTTATGCTATTTGTAAGCGGCAATTTTATGTATCAGTTAAAAACAATTGATAATGACTATACGAGAGTAATTGATGGGCTAGTACCACTAATGTCCGAAGCGTCTAACCTATCGACGACTGCTGTACAAGGTGCGAGCTATGTACAGCACTATTTAGTCGGTGATGAGACAGCGAAGGCAGATTATAACCGTTTTGTCGAAGCAATCGATGAAACGATTACATACATAGCAGCGAGCCGAGACAGTGTCATTGAAGCGGAAGTGCTGGAGGCTTTACAACAAACATACACAGCATATATTGAAGCGTTGAATGAAGCCGTTGCGTTAATCGACAAGGATCAACCAACCGAAGCGGCACGTTTTTTACGTGAGCACGTAACACCGCTAGAAAAAGAAATGACAAACCATACAGCGGCGATTGAAAAGCAAGTGCAAGATATGTTTTATTATGCGAATGATTTTAACGGTAATATTACAGACGAAACGCTCGTGACAAGCAGTATTTTCGTTGCCGTACTCATCATACTAATCGTGATATGTACTTTATTTTTCCGTCGATTTGTCACGAAGCCAATCATTAGACTAAATGCGGCCGTTTCTGAAGTCGCAAAAGGGAAACTAAATGGCGAGCCCGTTCACATTACGACGAACGATGAACTGAAGCATTTAGCTGATGCTTTTGAACAAATGAAGCAATCGCTGCGCACAATGATTCAACAGCTTGCCGACCATTCTGATGTCGTGGAAGAAATTGCCGATGAAATGAGCGGTGCGCTAACAGCATCGACAAACGAAAGCAAGCATGTCAGTGAGCAAATTCAGCACGTGCTAAAGCTTGCACAAAACAACGTGCAAGGAGCGCATAATAGTTCAGCGACATTAGAAGAAACGTCCAGTGGTGTACAACGCATTGCCGAGGCAACACAAAGTCTTCAGGAGATGGCTATTGATTCTGCCAAATGTGCGGTTACAGGAAAGGCTTCGCTTCATGACGTTTCGACAACGATGACACACATTACCACGCAAACGTCTGAAACCGCCAAAAAAATGGACGTACTGTTCCAACAATCAGACCATATTACAAAC
>JAXJTE010000166.1:0-62972 GCA_036309765.1 Caryophanon sp.
ATCCAAGTGAGCAATGGACGACACCAAAAGAAAAAGTCGCTTTAGAAGATGTAATTGCGGAAGCGCGTGACGTACTAGGTAATACGAATACGACGCAAGAAGAAGTAGATGCAGTGAAAGAAGCATTGGAAGATGCAGTAGCGGCGTACGAAGCAGCCAAGAAACCAGGAACGAAAGAAGAAGGCGGAACACCGATTGATCCAGGACAAGTCGATAAGACAGCATTAGGAGCAGCAATTAATGAAGCGACGAATGGCAAAGTAGCGATGTCGTCAGATGGTGAAGATGTACCAGTAGGTACGAAGTGGACAACAGAAGGAGATCTAGACACATTTGAAGCCGCGATAGAAGCCGCGCAAAGCGTATTCGACAATGAAGCCGCAAGTGAGGAAGAAGTAGCGAAAGCGATTGTTGACTTAGAAGCCGCAAGTGTAGCCTATGTGGCAGCACAAGAAGATGGCAAGAAAGCAGCATCAGGTGAAGTAGATAAGAGCGCGTTAGAAAATGCGATTACAGCGGCGGACGACTCGAAAGTAGCGATGTCGTCAGATGGTGAAGATGTACCAGTAGGTACGAAGTGGACAACAGAAGAAGATCTAGACACATTTGAAGCCGCGATAGAAGCCGCACAAAGCGTATTCGACAATGAAGCCGCAAGTGAGGAAGAAGTAGGAAAAGCAATTGACGACTTAGAAGCCGCAAGCCTAGCGTATCAACAAGCGCAAGCAGATGGTCAGCAAGAGCCTATAGCCGCTCAAGATGTAATAGATACGATTGCGTTAAACTATACAGGTTCAGTTAAAACGAATAAGAATATAGGCGAACTTGTAGTAGGTGAATCTGTTACAGAAATCAATATTGTTCAGCTTCAATTACTGCAAATTATTGATGCAGGAGTTATTTCTCAACTTGGTAATAACGCGCTTGAGTTTACAGTCGAAGAAGGAGAAACGTTAAACTACTCATTCAATACAACGATTCAGGCAGTACTTGGAACAGGCGGCTATAGTATTGGTTTATATAAAAAGCAAGAAGATGGTCAATATAAGCTAATGGATCAAAATAGCTTTACGTATTTAACGGTACTTGGTGTTCCGATTCAAACAGCATACGATTTCTCATTTACGAACATTAAAGCCGGAGAGTATGTAATGGCGACGTTCCCATCAGGTACAGTAAATGCCGAGGCATTAAGTGCTGTGACAACGACTATTATGTCAACGTCATTATCGGAAACAGCAGAGCTAATAAATGTTGGATCGCAAACAGCATCAACTACAGATACAATTGAACTGACACGAGGTGCAACTATTACGTCAGTTACACCTAAGTCAATCGGGGGTGCAACTGCAACTACGAATGTAGCAACGATTCAAGGTGCGTATGGTACGTTAACGTTAGATGCGGAAACAGGTGAGTACACGTACACATCGAATGGTGCACGTGAAGCAATTGGTAAAGTGGATGTATTTGAATATACAGTTGGCAATGGCGAAGAAACGGCAACAGCAACATTGTATATTCAACATGATGTTGTAGATGGTGATTCTGTAGTTAAACTTCGTTGGAATGAAAATAATCCAGCAACAGATGCAATATTAGCAGAGTCAGCAACGGTAACAAATGAAGTGGTAATTAATGCATTAGATGAAAATACGAACCAAGTACTAGCTAATTTAAGTGGACGTACGACTGTTGGAGACAATCCTCTTATTATTGAGACAAACCCGTCAGAGGTGCCAGCGCCAGGAGCAGAAACAGAGGATACAGTAGGGCATTTATTTGTAAAAGGTACAGACAGCATATTAACATTCCGTCCAGTTATTCCGGTGGGTTCGTATGGTTTTCCTCCTCAAAACTTTGTAGTTAATTATAAAGTTGAGAAAGTAGATTTGGAGACAGGACAAGCAAGTGAAGTATGGTCTGGCAATGTGGGAGGAACAAAATTACCAGGTGTTGCAGCAAATGATATTCATTTACGAAATTTAGAACGAGGCTACTATCGCATTACTGCAGCTCGTGTATCTACAGGTTTAACGGCAATGAATGTTTACGGAATCCAAAACGTTAAAGTAACAGACGTTAACTGGGCAGCGGATGAAGTTACATCTTCACAACCAATTATTACTACGGATGCACAAGCGGTAACAGGTAATGTTGGTTATTTAGCACCGGGTGGTAATATCCAAGTAGAAGGTACGACGATTTTATCGGGTCAAGCAGCAGCGTTTAGTGGTGATTACGGAACGCTTGTAATGAATAGTGATGGCACATATACGTATAATGTGAATCCATCGCTTGTGAACAAGACAGCACCAGGAAAAACGGAAACATTTACTTACACACTAGTAGATGTTCATGGCAATGTATCTGCTCCACAAACGATTACGATTAACTTAGTTGCAGGACAAACGTATTCAATTCCGAATCCTTCAACAGGTCAGATTATTACAGTAACGCAAGCAATACCGACAGCTTCAATAGAACCATTACGTTACTCAGTTGTTGATAATGCACTAGCAATTGCAACAACAGTAGATGCATCGATTCTTTCGTAATGGACGAAATAAATAAACCGAGCGTTAGCACACGTAGTTTAGTGGGCTAACGCTCGGTTTTTTTGTTTAATAAATCGCGCGGCGTTCTTGAATGACACGGATGTTTTGTAATGTGTCGTCTTCTAAGCCTTGTACTGGTAAACCGGCTGCAATGTTTTCTTGGATGAAGTCGATCGTTTGTTGCGTAATGACTTCACCTGGAATGAAAATGGGAATGCCTGGTGGGTAGATCATGATGAACTCGGCTGAAATGCGGTCGTGTGCATCTTTAAGTGGCACAATTTCCGTTTCTGCATAAAAGGCATCACGAGGTGTCATCGCAAGTGCTGGAATTTCAGGCACGTTGACGTTCGTTTCTGTAATGGCTGCTTCAGAATCGAATGCTTGTGACATGCGCTGTAATGCGTTTACAAGTAAATTCATTTCCTTTTTCGTGTCGCCCATCGTGACTAAGCATAAAATATTATATAAATCGGATAATTCGACTTCGAGGTTGGCGTTATGACGTAGCCATTCCTCTGCTTGGTGACCGGTAATGCCTAAATCTTTTACGGTAATTAAAAGCTTTAGTGGGTCCATATCAAACGTTGCAGACGAATGTAACTTCTCACGTCCAACACAAGATAAATGAGTAATGTTGTTAATGCGCTTGCGTGTATCTTTTGCAAGACGGATGGCATCGTCGATTAAATCGTAGCCATGTACTGCTAATTGTCGTCGTGCTGTATCGAGTGATGCTAAAAGCGGGTAAGACGTAGATGTCGTTGTAAGCATCGACAACACGGTCTGGACGCGTTTTGCAGATACAAGACCTTCACGCACGTTTAACACCGAACTTTGCGTCATGGAGCCACCTAGCTTATGTACGCTTGTTGCTGCCATATCCGCACCTGCTTGCATTGCAGACAATGGTAAACCGTCGTGGAATTTCATTAATACGCCGTGTGCCTCATCTACAATGACAGGGATATTACGTGCATGAACGATATCGACAATACGTTGTAAATCCGCAACGAAACCGAAGTACGTTGGGTTAATAACGAGCACAGCTTTTGCATCTGGGTATGTTTCGAGTGCGCGTTCTACTGACTCGGGTGTAATACCGTGAGAAATGCCAAGTTCTGTATCCACCTCAGGATGGATAAAAATTGGAATAGCCCCAGAAAATACAATGGCAGACATTATCGACTTGTGCACATTACGAGGTACGAGAATTTTATCTCCTTGACCAACGACAGACATAATCATTGTCATGATTGCGCCGCTTGTACCTTGAATCGAGAAAAATGTATGATCAGCACCAAAGGCTTCAGCTGCTAATTGTTGTGCCTCTTTTATTGCGCCTTTTGGTGAATGTAAGTCATCTAGTGGAGCAATATTGATTAAATCGATTGATAAAACGTTGTCCCCGACAAATTCGCGGAAAGCTGGGTCCATCCCCGAGCCTTTCTTATGACCTGGAATATGGAATTGAATCGGATGTCTATTACGATGCTTCAGTAAAACATCAAATAACGGAGTCTCTAATTGTGACAACGCACTTACCACCTCACTTAAAAATATTTGAAATTTTTAAAACAAATGAATTATAGCATTTACAAACGCATGTGACTACTAAAACTTCGTGCAGGATTTTCGCTACTTATTGAAGAATATAGTGGATATAAGGGGGAATGTTTATGAAGTGGTCAACTAGAATAACGGATTTACTCGGTATTGACTATCCAATCATCCAAGGGGGGCTTGCGTACTTAGCGTATTCAGAGCTAGCCGCAGCAGTAAGCAATGCAGGGGGACTTGGACAAATTACGGCGATGAGCTTAAAATCGCCAGACGAATTACGTGAAGAAATTCGCAAAACGCGTGCATTAACGGACAAACCGTTTGGCGTAAACTTCGCAATTGGCATGTACGGCAAAGGGTACGAGCCAATGGTGCAAGTAGCGATTGACGAAAATGTACCGGTCGTGACGATGACGGGCGGTAACCCAGCGCCAATTTTTGATATGCTTGCAGGTACAAACATTAAAAAGCTTGTACTCGTGGCAGCGCGTCGTCAAGCACAAAAGGCAGAGGAACTCGGAGCGGATGCAGTCATGGTCGTTGGGCAAGAAGGAGGCGGTCATTTAGGGCGTGACGATGTCGGAACGATGGTACTCGTGCCACAAGTTGTCGATAGTGTATCGATTCCTGTCATCGCGTCAGGCGGTATTGGCGATGGGCGTGGTTGGATGGCGGCGCACGCACTTGGCGCAGAAGGCATTGAAATGGGCACGCGCTTCATTGCAACGAAGGAATGTGTCCACGCAATCGAGGCGTACAAGCAAGCACTCGTAGCCGCAACGGAAAACGATACAGTTGTCATTAAACGCTCGATCGGTGGGCCAGCACGCGCACTGCGTAACGACTTCACCGATGAAATTTTAAAAATCGAAGCGGAAACACCGACATACGAAGCGCTGCGTGATTACATTAGCGGCGAAGCAAATAAAAGCTATATTTATGACGGCTCCGATCAAGGCTTTGGCTGGGCTGGGCAAGTGACCGGCTTGATTCATGATGTGCCAACTGTCGAGGAGCTGATTTCTCGCATGGTTGCAGAGGCGCAAGCAATTCGTTTAAAATGGAGTGACAGCAACGAATTGCTAGT
Source organism: Caryophanon sp. (assembly GCA_036309765.1). Lineage (GTDB taxonomy): Bacteria > Bacillota > Bacilli > Bacillales_A > Planococcaceae > Caryophanon. The sequence goes on from JAXJTE010000166.1 coordinate 5,209, forward strand.
AAGAAAGTAGGTTTCATTATGGAATATTCTTATCCATTATCGCTCGACTGGTCAACGCAAGAAATCGTCGAAGTCGTAGCATTTTTTGAGGCAGTCGAAGCGGCATACGAAAAAGGCATTATCGCAGGTGATTTTTTACGCGTATATCGCCGCTTTAAAGAAGTTGTACCGTCGCAAGCAGAGGAAAAAACAATTTGCCGTGACTATGAGGAAGCGAGTTCATATGTTCCTTATCACGTCGTTAAAGCGGCAAAGGAAGCGGACCCAGTGAAAAAAATTCGTGTCGAAGTGGCACAAAGGCGTCGCAAATAAAAAACGGTGAGTGGGACAATGCCCATTCACCGTTTTTTTATACGCGCTCTTTAATAATTTGTGCTAACGCCATCACTGTATCAAAGCTGTCGCCAGGAAACTCTGCACGCACGAAGTCAACACCTAGCTCCTTCGCTACTTCAGCGCAGTCTACACCAATTTCAATGAATGATTCAACGTCAGCAGCGACCGATAATAGCTCGCACGTTACAAAACCGTTCGTGCCCGTGGCTGCTTGTGTGCGAATCGCATCTTTTACATCAGGAGCGAGCCAGTTTTCCTTGCCGCCTGATGAGCGATATACCGCTGCGTAGTTTTCGATGCCCGCTTTTTGTGCAATTGCCGCAGCAAGCGCTTCAAACTCGCTCACGTATGGCTCGTTTCCTTCAGGTTTGATCGGCTGGCTATGTACGGTGAAATACACGTAGGCATCGTCGCGATTTTCTGCTGGTAGCCAGTTGTAGGCACGCAGTACGCGGTCAGCGAATATGTCTACGATTGCAGGGTGCGTGTTCCAACCTTTTACTTCCACTTGCTCGATGTTTGTACCAGCAAGTAATCCGGCTACTTCTTCATGGAACGCGCCTGCACCAGATGGCGAGAAAATCGGATTGACTGGTAACGTCACAATTTTTGTCGCGCCGTCTGCAATGGCTTGTGCAACAACGTCTTCTAAAAACGGCGCCGTATGCTTGTAAGCGTTGTACACCTTTACATCTGTATCTAAAAGCGTTGGCAGCACGTGCTGTAGCCCTTTTGCGATGCGTTGTGTTGCTGAGGCGATAAAGTCTGCTTGGAACGGCTGCTTAAACTGCGAAACGATTTTGCCAAGCATCGGTGGTGGTACTTCGCGCCCGCCGATGATGTGGCTAAAATAGGTAGGTACATCGTCAATTGAAGCAGGTGCGCCGTATGCAAAGTGAATAACTGCAATCATGAAAAATCTCTCCTTTATTGTGTGAAAATATGTACTTCTCTATTGTAAATTAACTGAAATTCATTCTCAATGGATTTTTGTCACATGTGTCGAAAAAATAAAACGGTGTGCCGCGGTCATCTAGACGTGCGGTACACCGTTTCACTTAACGCGCAGTTAACGTTTTATAAATTGGTAATAAGTTTGTAAACGTCTCTTCCACGAGCGCAGTAAATGCCTCACCTGAAAGCTTCACCGCTTCTGCTGCTGGTACATGAACACCAACTAAAAATTCCGCTTTTTTCACGTCGCGTAGACGCTCTAATAATGAAGTTGTGCCTTCTTCACCCGCGTCATGTAGCGTCGTTGCAGCAGGCGACATGTGATCCCCGCTCAATACGTAATGGGTTGGCAGCGACATAATTTGCGTCAAGTTTTCTAGTAGGCGCTCTGCCATTACTGCTTTGTTTGGTGCTTCGTAAATAACAGCTACCATCATAAATAAATGGCTGTTCCAAAGACCAATTTGGAAGTGAGGCAACGCTTTGTAGCCGCGTTTATACGGAGCAAATGCGACCCACGAATCTTTCGGTGGGTTGACGGTGCGGCGTGCGTGCTTTGCGACGTGTGGGAAAAACTCCTCGCCAAGCTCAGTGCTAAAGAACGCAGAGAAATCGTCACCTAATGCGTGAAATTTCGGGCGCACATGTGTCGTTAATGCCTCCATGCGCTCCTCTAAGCCATCGATTGTGAAAACGTCAAAGTCTTCGGTTGTCCATTGAATAGGTCTCAAAAAAATTAGCTCCTTTCGAAAATAAATATGTTTAAATTGTGAAAGTTTTGGGAACATTTTTACTAACAAAACAAAAAAATAATCTAACATAATATGTTTTTTAACATAGATTATGAATTGGATGAAAGGTGATGATTCGTTATGAAACAAATCGTTAAAATTATACGCAAAGTTGACATTGAAAAGCAATATGAGCAAGTATTACGCCTGGAGCTAGATTACGAATTAGCATCGTTATATGACGCAATGAATAGCAGCGATGAAATCCAAAAAGCGAAAAGTAAAAAGCGCTTAGCCGAAATTCAAAAAGAATTAGAAGGAATGCGTGCATATGCGTAATACGTTTACACAAACTTCATAAAAACACTTGCTGAATATTCCGACAGCAGGTGTTTTTTTGTTATACTACTACATAATGACAAAGCGCTTTACTTGTACATGGGATATGTGAGAGGTGGAATGGTGTATGGATATACAAGCAGTGGATCAATTTGCACAGCAGCTAATTAAGGAAGCAGCGCGCCGCATACGCGAGTCGTTTTCATATGATTTACACGTTGAAACAAAATCGAGTGACAGTGATTTAGTAACGAATGTAGACCGTGAAACAGAGCTATTCTTTATTGAACAAATTAAAACATTTGATACAACACATCGTATTTTAGCGGAAGAGGGCATGGGAGAGCAAGTAACAGACTTGTCCGGTGTCGTGTGGGTAATTGACCCAATCGACGGCACGATGAATTTTGTGAAGCAGCATCGTCATTTTATGATTTCGGTAGGGGTACTTGTTGACGGTGTTGGTAAGCTTGGTTATATTTTTGACGTCATGCGTGAAGATTTATTTCATGCGATTGCAGGCGTTGGTGCGTGGTATAATGGCACGCCGTTACGCAAGCTTGAGGAGTTGACGATTGAGCAGTCAGTCATCGGCATTAACGCGCGCTGGGTGACGGAAAACAAATACGTCGATTACGAGCAAGTAAGCAAGCTCGTGCGCACAGTTCGCGGCACGCGCTCATACGGCTCAGCGGCGATGGAAATTGCGTTTGTCGTATCAGGGAAGCTTGATGCGTACATGTCGATGCGTTTAGCACCGTGGGACATTGCAGGCGGCGTTATTATCGCAAACGAAGTAGGCGCTGTGACGTCAACGCTTGCAGGGGAGCCTGTGCAATTTTTAGAGTCGAATACGTTTATCATTGCGAACCCATCGATTCATCCAATTTTGCTCGACAAGTATATTCATTTATTACCACGCGATTAAGGGTTATAGAAGCAAAAAAAGTGTGCTACAAGTTGTTTTTAACTTGTGGCACACTTTTTGTTTCAATATACTTTTGAATATTATGACCATTTTGTGAACGAAAAAAACGCTTCTTTTAATAGCAAAAGAAGCGCAACAAACATATTTAGTTTTCTTCTGGATCGCCTAATAAGCCAGCCGCAATGAATTTTTTCTTTTGCTTCATGCCTTGCATAAACACGACACATAGCGCGACAATGCTTAAGAAAATGCCGATGAAGCCTACAGTATTGTACTGTGTACCTGTTGCACCAACGACTGACACGAATAATCCGATTGAAATCATCGACAAAATCGCACCTAATGCATAGAAGAACATGACCACTTTTGCTTTATTCAATATATGACAGCTCCTATCATTTTTACTATACGGAATACAAAACCGTTAATTGGAAAATCTTTTTGAAAAGACAACTTGTCTTTCATGTGCTATAATATCACAGTTGAACAATTGAAAAAAGAATATGGAGTGGAATAATGACAAATTTACGTCAAGATATTCGTAATATCGCAATTATTGCTCACGTTGACCATGGTAAAACAACGTTAGTAGATGAACTTTTAAAACAATCAGGTACTTTCCGTACAAACGAACGCGTTGAAGAACGTGCAATGGACTCAGGTGATATCGAACGTGAGCGCGGAATTACGATTTTAGCAAAAAATACAGCAGTTGATTATAACGGTACACGTATTAACATCCTTGATACGCCTGGACACGCAGACTTCGGTGGAGAAGTTGAACGTATCTTAAAAATGGTAGATGGCGTTTGTTTAGTTGTCGATGCGTATGAGGGTTGTATGCCACAAACACGTTTCGTATTAAAGAAAGCGTTAGAGCAAAAAATTACGCCAATCGTTGTAGTAAACAAAATTGACAAACCTTCTGCTCGTCCATTAGAAGTAGTGGATGAAGTATTAGAATTATTCATCGAGCTAGGTGCAGATGATGATCAATTAGATTTCCCAGTAGTATTCGCTTCAGGTGTAAACGGAACATCTTCATTAAACCCAGACCCAGAAGCACAAGAAGAAAACTTAATTCCTTTATTCGAGAAAATTATCGAAACAATCCCAGCACCAATCGATAACTCTGATGAGCCATTACAGTTCCAAGTTTCATTACTTGACTACAATGACTTCGTAGGTCGTATCGGTATCGGTCGCGTATTCCGCGGTCAAATCTCTGTAGGTCAACAAGTATCATTAATGAAATTAGATGGCAAAGTGAAAAACTTCCGTGTAACAAAAATCTTTGGTTTCTTCGGTCTTAAGCGTGAAGAAGTTCAAACAGCTAAAGCTGGTGACTTAATCGCCGTTTCAGGTATGGAAGATATCAACGTTGGTGAAACAGTTTGTCCAACTGACCACCAAGAAGCGATGACGCCATTACGTATTGATGAGCCAACGCTACAAATGACATTCTTAGTAAACAACTCTCCATTCGCAGGTCGTGAAGGGAAATGGGTTACTTCTTCTAAAATTGAAGAGCGTTTACGTGCACAATTACAAACAGACGTATCATTACGTGTAGAAGATACAGCTTCTCCAGATGCTTGGACAGTTTCAGGTCGTGGTGAGCTTCACTTATCGATCTTAATCGAAAACATGCGTCGTGAAGGCTTCGAGCTACAAGTATCGAAACCACAAGTAATCATTCGTAACATCGATGGCGTACGTTCAGAGCCAGTTGAGCGCGTACAAATCGATATTCCTGAAGAGAACACAGGTTCAATTATTGAATCAATTGGTACTCGTAAAGGTGAAATGTTAGATATGATTAACAACGGTTCTGGTCAAGTACGTTTAATTTTCAATGTACCAGCACGTGGTTTAATCGGTTACACAACTGAGTTCATGTCTCTTACTAAAGGTTTCGGTATGATGAACCATACATTCGATCACTACGCTCCAGTTGTTGCTGGTAAAGTAGGCGGACGTCACCAAGGTGTATTAGTATCAATGGAAAACGGTAAAGCAACGACTTACGGTATGATGGGCGTTGAAGACCGTGGTACATTATTCGTTGAGCCAGGTACTGAAGTATACGAAGGTATGATCGTTGGTGAAAATACGCGTGACGCAGATATCACAGTAAACATCACGAAACAAAAACAAAAAACAAACATCCGTTCAGCTAACAAAGATGCGACGAATGTTATTAAAAAGCCACGTATTCTTTCATTAGAAGAAGCGTTAGAGTACTTATCAGATGACGAGTACTTAGAAGTAACGCCAGAATCAATTCGTTTACGTAAACAGATCCTTGATAAAGGTGAACGTGAGCGTGTAGCGAAGAAGAAGAAAAGCGCTGAGCTAGAAGTATAATATCGAATGAGCAACTGTGTGAGAAGTGATTCTTACACAGTTGCTCTTTTTTGTTTTTTCGAGTTATTCATGTGGTTTTTCGAGTGTTTATGGTAATGTTATAGAAGGAGATATAAGTGTTTTACTATATTTGAAGAGGACATGAGGAAAAAGTCGTTCTGACGTGCATGCGAAAAGCGTACGCCGAAACAAAAGAACGGTTACAATAATTGTTAATTTGCTGTAGAAAAGGGGTGGCAATGATGCAGTGGACGTTGTTATTTGCATCAGCACAGGAGGAAAGTGCGTTCGTCTTTGGGCGCATGTCAGGCATTACGCGTTATTTATACGAAAGCTTACCATCATATACGATTGCTGGGTATGTCGTATTTATACTCACGTTTGTATTGAGTGCAATTGTGTACAAATTAGGTTTCGCAAAGCAGCTACCAATCATGAAAAACGTCATCATTTATACGTTTTTATTTCTCGGCTGCATCATCCTTACATTTTTAGCGCTTTTTTTGCCAATGGTCGAAGGATTACTCGTCGCAGCGCTCATTTTAATCGTTTATAAAATACGCTTGAAGCGAGAAAAGCGTGAGCAGCTACAAAGTTAATAGCAAAAAGCTAGAAGAAACAATAACGTTTCCTCTAGCTTTTTTTACGTTAAGCAATACTAAATTTGTTTAAAATTCATCATCAACAGGGTGAGATGAACGGAAAAAGCGGAAGTTGCCGGTTGCCATACGCTCACTTGTTTTCAGTGAAATGCGTTCATGACAAGAGTCACACATAAACGTATGAATCGGGCGGTTGCGCAATTTCTTCGCTTCTGGTAAATCATCGTTTAAATCGATAATCTCATCACAAATAACGCATTGTACGCGCATAACGCACCTCCTATTGAATGCGAATTGCTGTCACATGTGTAATTGGATTGTCCACGTTTGAGCCGTCCGCTAATAATACGTGCACAGGGCCATCTTCTTTTAGTGGCTTGCCTTCTTGTGCGAATTTTAATACGAGTTCGCGTGCTTCATCGATTGGGAATGCATGTTGTCCACTTGCCGTTTCGAATACAACTTCTGTTGCGTCGTCAGCTGGCTCTGCGTTTTTAATGAACGGCGCAAGCACCATGCCGAACGTGCCTGTTTGCATGCCTTTACGGTCAAATTTGCGCTCTGTTTTTAACGTTGGTGGATACACTGCACCTTCCATAATTTCGCGTGACCAGTGCTTGCCAACAGCATCTAAATATTTTTCGTCAGCATCATCCACGTTGCGTGCTTCTGCGAAATACGTCGTTAAATCGACTTTGCGGTCATCGAAAATCCACACAGTTGGGTCTAATGTTAATGAAAATTTTGTTTTACCATTCAGTGGAAGGATAAATTCCATTGATATTGCCTCCTTTAGTGCCATTACTCGTAAACAGTATACCGCTAATTAGTAACGTATACAAAGATTAATTGTTGAAAAGCGCCCTGAATAGTATAACAATACTTGCATTTTTAAGCACTAAACGATAAACTTTATAAAGATAGAAATGAAGAAATATAGGTAATGGGGGCGTCCTCATGGATACTACATCACATACTTCCTATCAGGAGAAAGCGTTACAACTGTTAAATGCTGATGCAGATAAAATCGCACGCTTAATTAAAGTGCAGATGGATCACTTAACGATGCCGCAATGTCCGCTGTATGAGGAAGTCTTAGATACACAAATGTTCGGCTTATCACGCGAAATCGAATTTGCTGTTAAGCTTGGTTTAATTGAGCGTGATAAAGGAAAAGAGATTCTCGATTCACTTGAAAAAGAACTTTCTGTTTTGCATGATGCATTTACAGACAAATAACAAAGAAAACTCAAACACCTTTTGTGGCGTTTGGGTTTTTTTACTAAAGAGGTATTGGATATGAAGGAAAACAACAACACATCTCGTCCTCCATTAAAGGAGCGAGTACTAAGCAGTGTAAGACCACTTGGACAAAAATCAGATGCGTCCGCAACGAGTAAAGGCGACGTCATGAAAAAATTCGCAAGCAGCTTATGGCAAAAGGTGCGCTATTTCGATTTATGGCTATTAGTGCCATACGTCGTGCTATTATTTTTCGGTGCGCTCATGGTATATAGTGCAAGTGTATGGTGGGGCATTGTTCAATATGACTATGAACCAAATCATTTTTACATAAGACAATTGATTTTTGCAACGCTCGGCTTCGTTATTTTCATGGTGATGGTGTTTGTGAAGAAGCAATTGTATACGAGTCCGATTCCGGTGGCAGTTTTTGCAGGGATTACGGTTTTAATGCTCATTTACGTACGTCTGATGGGCTGGGGTGATGGCGCGGGCGCACGAAGCTGGTTCTCGCTGTTTGGCATTAACGTGCAGCCAGCAGAGGTCGCAAAGCTTGCAATTATCGTTGTCATGACGGTCATGTTAACGCATTTCTTAAAGCGTCGTCATGCCGATGAGCTGTTGACGAAGCATTACGCATTATTGTTTGCGTACCCGCTACTATGTATTGTGCTCGTTGCGTCACAGCCAGACTTGGGAGCAGTTGCGGTGATGCTTTCACTTGTGATGGGTATTTTTATCGTGACAGGTGTAAGTGCACGTCGTTATATGCGCATGCTTGGCGGTGTCGTAATCGCAGCCGGAGCAGCCGCATTAATCGGTGTGTTAACGGGCTACATTAGCGGCAACCGTTTAGGACGTTTAAAAGCATGGTTAGACCCATTTGAATATCAAACAATCGAAGGCTACCAAGTTATTCAAGGCTACGTCGCAATCGGTTCAGGTGGTCTAGGTGGCGTCGGGCTTGGTCATTCAGCACAAAAGCTCGGCTATTTACCAGAGCCGCATACAGACTTCATCATGGCAGTCATTTCAGAGGAACTTGGTTTTATCGGCGTGTTAATCGTCGTCGGTTTACTATACACAATCGTTTGTCGTGCGCTCATTATTGCGCTCAAAACGCCGGACTTACATACGCGCTTTTTAGCAGCGGGAATCGGTACGTGGATCGGTATTCAAACGTTTGTCAATTTAGGTGGTATGCTCGGCTTCATTCCGTTAACAGGGGTAACTTTACCGTTTGTTAGTTACGGTGGTACGTCGATGGTGTTATTATCGCTCAGCATGGGTATTTTAATGAACATTTCTATTCACGAAAAAGTAAGACAACGTAAGCAACGCAAACCAGAAACGACAGCGTAATATGATAAAAGGCTCATTCATTGGCATCGCGCCGTTGAATGAGCCTTTTTTATTGTTCTTTTTCGACGCTTCTTGAAACGAGCAACACCGCATAGCATAGCAAGCCAAACAGCATCGAAATAAATAGCGAGTGTGCGAGTGCGACGAATAAGTCCAGTCGCGTCAACACAATCAGCATGCCGCTAAGCATTTGGCATACAATTAAAATGGAAGCGGCTAGCCACGTATAGCGAAGCGCTTTTTGGTGACGATCATGCTTCATCACCGTGTACGTAATATATAACACCCAAACAATCAATAAGAAAACAGCAACACGATGCCCCATTTGAATCCATTCGTATTTATTGGCAGGTAATAGATTCCAGCCACGCTCATAATGACAAAGTGGCCAGTCGAGGCAAGCTAAACTTGCTTCGGTATGACGTACAAGTGCGCCGGTGTAAACAGCTATGTAAGAGTAAAGCGTAACCGCAATTGTATGTAGCCGAAGCTTTCTTCGTATTTGGACATGCTCTGCGTCGAATTTTCGGTCGACCTCAAAGACGATGAGCGACAGTAAAAAGACCGATGAAAACGAAATGAGCGAGATGCCAAAATGCAGCGCTAAAATGAAGTCCCCTTGTCCCCATTTCACTTGTGCTGCGCCAATGAGTGCTTGCGCAAATAAAAAGAACAGCGACACAGCTGCTAAAAATTTTACCTCGCGAATATGTCCAAGCTTGCGCCAACAAAGCACGGCAAGCAACACGATGAAAATGGACACGAAGCCAGTTACTGCACGATGCGAAAATTCGATGAGTACTTCTGCTGTAATTTCTTTCGGAATGAGTGAACCGTTACAGTCAGGCCAATTGCGCCCACAGCCTAAGCCGCTATCCGTTTTCGTAACGAGCGCTCCCCCTAGTAGAATACACAACATGCCGATTGTCGAGAATACGGCAATAATTTTCATGAATGTACGTTGTTGTATCATACGCGCCACCTACTTTTTTAACGAACGTTTAAAAACGTCCCTGCCCCTTTATGTTATCGAATGTAGAAAAAAAATACAACTTTTAGCATATATGTGTACGAAAGAGATTTTTCGTCTATGTATCATCGTGCGTAAATCGGCTATAGTAAACGACCACAGCGTACGGAAATACACGTATTTATGATGGCTCGATAGCTGGTGAAATAGCTCGCTATTTTTTTATTTTAATATAATAGTGCGTGATATGTAATATTTAGCATTTTTCGTAATTTTTCGATAATATATAGAAATAAATGACGAAGTTCGATATAGTTGAATTAGCGGAATATGCTCATTCGTCAAAAGCGAGCAATTTTTTGGCGGGATGCTATTCGTATAGTTTTGGGTAGATGAAGACGACGCTTTGATTAGGATGTGTCTTTTTCAAATGCTCGTATAGTCACAAAGCAACTTCTTTTAGTCGTTGCTTTATGCAATGCGTCTTTACTGTTGTAACGATGGGCAAATACAACAAAGAAAGAGGGGTTTGAGGCAGCTATGATGAGAAAGTTTAAAAAATGGCGTTTTGTAGCATTGTTGGCGACGATGACCGTCTTTTTAACAGCGTGTGGTGAAGAGTACTTATCGACGCTTACACCTGCTGGGAAAGTCGGACAGGAGCAGCTGAATTTACTGCTGTTAGCAACGGCGATTATGGCACTCGTTATAATTGTAGTCTGTGTTATTTATTTCATTTCATTTATTAAATTTCGACGTTCCGTTGTCGGGGAAGATGTCATTCCGAAGCAAGTGGAAGGCAGTCATACGTTAGAGGTGATTTGGACGGTCATTCCGACGATTTTACTGTTAATTTTAGCGGTGCCGACTGTAATGGCGACGTATGAGTTGGGTGATACGTCTGGTATGGATGCAGTGGATGAAAACGGCAATAAGACGGCATTAACAGTCAATGTCACGGCGAAGCTTTATTGGTGGGAGTTTGAATATCCCGATTTAGGTATCGTAACGTCGCAGGAGCTTGTTGTGCCGACGAACGAAAATGTGTACTTTAACTTAATTGCAGCAGATGTAAAGCATTCATTTTGGATTCCAGCAGTCGGGGGCAAAATGGATACAAACGTGGAGAATTTAAATAAGTTTTATTTAGAGTTTGGTGAGGAGTCGGCAGGGTTAAAGGACGGGGTATTTTACGGTAAATGTGCGGAGCTATGTGGACCTTCACATGCGCTAATGGACTTTAAGGTAAAAACATTAAAGCGTGAAGATTTCAACGCGTGGGTAGCCGCGATGCAAAATACACAAAATCGCACAGTTGCAGCAGACGTGCAAGCTGGAGAGCAAGCCTTTGTCGCAAATGGCTGTATTGCATGTCACGCGACAGATGCGATTGCAACGACACCAGACGATGCATACGCTTCAAATGCACTAGGACCAAACTTAGCAGCATTTGGTGACCGCAATCGTGTAGCAGGCGTGCTAGATCATACAGAGGAAGAAGTTGTAAACTGGCTACAAAACTCAGAAACATTAAAGCCGGGCAACTTAATGCCAATGTATGATGACGTACCACAAGAGGAGCTGGAAGCAATCGCTGCGTATTTAATGAGTCTTTCAGTAGAACAGGAATAAGAAGTGCGAATCGTGAACTGGGGGAGGTAATTCATCGTGAGCTCAATCGCTAAGAAAAAAGGCTTTGGCGCAACGGTTTGGGATTATATGACGACCGTTGACCATAAAAAAATAGGCGTCATGTATTTAATTGCAGGTACATTTTTCTTCGTGCTTGGTGGAATTGAAGCAATGCTTATGCGTATTCAATTAATGAAACCAAACAATGATTTCGTATCAGCAGGGTTTTTCAATGAATTAATGACGATGCATGGTACGACGATGATCTTTTTAGCTGCCATGCCGCTGTTGTTTGCATTTATGAACGCCGTTGTGCCGCTGCAAATCGGTGCGCGTGACGTTGCGTTTCCGTTTTTAAATTCACTCGGATTTTGGTTGTTTTTCTTCGGTGGTATTTTCTTAAACTTATCATGGTTTTTAGGTGGTGCGCCGGATGCTGGGTGGACGTCTTATGCGTCACTATCGCTGTACTCAGAAGGGCACGGTATCGACTTTTACGTGCTAGGTCTTCAAGTATCGGGTGCAGGGACACTTATTTCAGGGATTAACTTTTTAGTCACAATTGTGAACATGCGCGCACCAGGGATGACGTACATGCGTATGCCGCTATTTACGTGGACGACATTCGTATCGAGTGCGTTAATCGTATTCGCGTTCCCTCCATTAACAATCGGTTTAGCACTGATGTTATTTGACCGCATGTTCGGGGCAAATTTCTTCGACCATACGATGGGTGGTAATACGATTATTTGGGAGCATTTATTCTGGATTTTCGGACACCCAGAAGTATATATTTTAGTGCTACCAGCGTTCGGGCTATTTTCTGAAATTTTCGCAACGTTCTCTCGTAAGCGATTATTCGGTTACTCGTCGATGGTATTTGCGACAATTTTAATCGGTTTCTTAGGCTTCATGGTATGGGCGCATCATATGTTCACAGTTGGCTTAGGGGCGACGGCAAATGCTATTTTCGCTGTAGCGACGATGCTTATTGCGATTCCAACCGGTATGAAGGTGTTTAACTGGCTACTCACAATGTGGGGTGGCTCGATTAAAGTAACGGTGCCGATGCTTTATGCACTTGGGTTTATCCCGTCGTTCGTAGCAGGTGGGGTAACGGGCGTTATGCAGGCAGCTGCACCACTTGATTATCAGCTACATGATTCATACTTTATCGTGGCGCATTTCCATTACGTAATTGTCGGTGGGATTGTGTTAGCGCTATTTGGTTCAGCGCATTATTACTGGCCGCTTATGTTTAACCAAATGCTAAGTGAAAAGCTAGGAAAAGTGACGTTTTGGCTGTTCTTTATCGGCTTCCACTGCACATTCTTCGTACAGCATTTCTTAGGGTTAATGGGGATGCCACGACGCGTTGCTACATACGACGCAGGGCAAGGGCTTGATTTATTCAACATGATTTCAACAGTCGGGGCAGTACTCATGGCGATTGGTGTCATTACACTTGTCGTAAACGTTGTGATTACTGCTGTGAAAAATGAAAAAGTTGGGCGCGATCCGTGGGGTGACGGACGTACGCTTGAGTGGGCAATCCCGCAGCCAGTACCATTTTATAATTTCCGTCAAACGCCGCTCGTTCGTGGCTTAGATACGTACTGGATTGAAAAGCAAGAGGGTAATGAAGAGGGCATGACGTACGCTGAACCACTGAGCGACATTCATATGCCGAACAACTCGATTTTACCGTTTATGATGACTGTCGGCTTATTTATTGCCTCGTTCGGTGCATTGTACAATATGGATGCAGACAAGCCGTGGTCGATTTATTTACTTGTTGGTGGTTTAGGTATTTTGTTTGCGTGCATGTTCATTCGTTCGTTCAAAGACGATCATGGTTATCATGTGCATGTTGATGAAATTTTAGCAGAGGAAGAGCGCCTTTATGGGAAAAAGGGGGGCAATGACTAATGGATATGAATAAACAATTTACAGCACAAACGTGGCCGGATCACCCAGAGCAGGCGACGCTTGAAGGCAAAAATAAATTTGTCGGCTTTTGGATTTTTTTAGCGTGTGAAGTTGTGTTATTTGCCTCCTTGTTTGCGACGTATTTAGCGCTGAAAAACCGTGGCCCTGCTTCAATGGGTGAGGAATTTACGACGCAAAATTTATTTGAGCTACCACTCGTGTTCATTATGACGATGGTGCTGCTTACATCGTCGCTTACGTCGGTGTACGCGATGTATCACATGAAAAATCATAACTTTAAAGGGACGCAAACATGGATGGGCATTACCGTTATTTTAGGCGCTGTGTTTTTGGCGCTTGAAATTTATGAGTTCAATCATTACGTGCATTTAGGGTTCCATTACTCTCACTCAGCGTTCTCGTCAGCGTTTTATACGCTAGTTGGAACGCACGGGGCGCACGTACTGCTAGGGCTTTGCTGGATTTCGTCGCTCATCATTCGAAATAGCAAGCGAGGTTTAAATTTATACAATGCACCGAAATATTATGTAGCCGCACTGTATTGGCATTTTATCGACGTCGTATGGGTATTTATCTTTACGGTAGTTTATTTAATGGGGGCGATGTAATTGGCACATCATGAAGAAATCATCACTAGAAGTGCAACCGAATTTCAGTATGAACGACAACGCCGCGCGGATCAGATGAAAATGCAAGTCGTGACATTTGCGCTCATGATTTTTTTAACGCTCATCGCATTTATCGCGGTCAATGCAGGATTTTCACCGTATTATGTAACGCCGATTATTTTATTGTTTGCCGGCATTCAAGTCGTCTTGCAGTTGTATTACTTCATGCATATGAACGAAAAAAACATGGGGTTAATTTCATTTTTCATGTGGAGCGGCATGTTTATTACATTCATTACGATGCTATGCTTCGTCACAATTATTTGGTGGAATACAGCGTGGTAAAGAAAGGAGCTGCTTGTGTTTACGCAAGCAGCTTTTTTACTGCTTATTAGGAGCGGTGTGGTTTTCACAAATTGTCATAGGTTGTTCATTTGATGTCTTATCATAGTATCCTTATAATGAAGCTAGTGGAGAGGGAGCGGTCATATGGAGCTGCGCGTATTTGGTTTTCAAGCATTATGGAGCCCTTATTTTTTATGTATATTAATTATCGTTGGTTTTTTATATGCACAATGCACAGGAAAATGGCGTGGACGTTTTTCGTATAGTGAGCCGTTGAAGAAAAGCGAAGCGATGTATTTTTATAGCGCACTTTTACTTATTTATGTTATTAAAGGGTCGCCGCTAGACGTACTGGCGCATATTAGCTTTACGATGCACATGGTACAGATGGCGCTTTTATTGCTGCTCGTGCCGATTTTCATCATTAAAGGTATTCCGGCATGGCTTTGGCAAATATTTATTTCTCATCCACTCGTACGACCAATTTGGCGCATTGTAACGCAGCCTATTGTAGCGCTGTTTACATTTACGTTGCTGTTTAGTTTTTATCATATTCCTGTAATTTTAGATGCGATTAAGTTGAGTGAGGCGTTGCATGCATGTTATACAGTGGTGCTGTTTGGCAGTGCGATTACAATGTACTGGACGACGATTAATCGTGTGCCAGGTGAGCAGCAGTTAAAAGGGCTACATAAAGTTGCGATGATTATCGGTAATGCAGTGCTTATTACGCCAGCATGTGCATTAATTATTTTTGCAGATACGCCGCTTTATAATACGTATCAATCTGGAGAGGCATGGCTACAGTCGATGGCGCTTTGTGTGCCGACAACGATGCTTGTTAGCTTAGCGAATGCAGGAATTACAGGGCCAGAGTTATTTATGTCTATGTCGACGCTAGAAGATCAACAGCTCGGCGGCATTGTCATGAAAATCATTCAAGAGCTTATTTTCGGCGTGCTGCTGTATACGGTGTTTCGCGCTTGGTATAAGCATGAGCAGCGTAACGCGGATGCGCTAACAGAAGCAGCATTGGCAGAACGTAAAGCAATGAATAACTATTAACGTTTAGGAGACAACTTATGGATAAGCTTTTAGGAGAATATTTATTACCAACGATTAGCACAGGCTTTATTGTACTTAGTGCGGTACTTGTCGCAATCGGTTGGGTGTTAATTGCGCAGCGTAAAGTCGAAGCGCATAAGAAAACGATGATTGCCGCGGCAATCGCAGCTATTTTGTTCTTTATTATTTACGCATCACGTACCGTATTTGTCGGCAACACGGCATTTGGTGGCCCGGCAGATTTAAAAATTTATTACACCGTGTTTTTAATTTTCCATATCGTGCTTGCAACGTCGGGCGCAGTGTTCGGTATTGTGACGCTTTGGTTAGGATTTAAAAACAACATTAAAAAGCACCGTAAGCTAGGACCGATTACGAGTATCGTATGGTTTTTCGTAGCGATTACAGGTGCAGCAGTCTACTTCTTACTGTATGTGAAATACCCAGGTGGGACGACGACATCAGTATTTAAAGCGATTTTAGGGTTTTAATCAAGCGTGTGGATTAGCCTTAAGTGGCAGGAGCGTATTGCGGCTCGCGGTGCTCCTGCGGTTACTCGTCGCAAAAGTCCTGGGGCTCGGCTCAAGCCTCCGCGCCGCTTATCCTTCGCGGCTTACGGGGTCTTGAGCCACGAGCTTTTCCCCAAGGAGTCTCGCCGCACGTTCTCTGCCACTAATGTATAACAGTTATTTCAGCTTAGTTGCTAAAACTCATAGAGTCACTGTATACAAATGGCTAATCAACAGACCTGGGTTTTAATATGAAAAAGGGCTATTCGAAAAAAATTTTCGAGTAGCCCTTTTTGTATTAAACGGTTTCTTCCGCTGCGTGTGGGAATGTGACAGCGCGGCCGTGTTCCTTTAATGCTTGCTCCACGTTTTGCAAAATGCGCTCACATGCTTCGACGAGGTGTGTTGGAAATACTTCGTCTGTGTACTCAACGCCGTGTGGATAGTAATATTTGCCGAGTGCGGGTTTGACGATTTTTAAGACGGCATTATGTGCGCCGACATCGCCTTCGATCGCATACGTGAAAACGCGTAAATAATAGCGACCTTCCTGTAAATCGAAGCGACGGTCAAATGTTTTACGGTCGTAATCCCAAGCGCCGGTACATTCAAGACCTTGCTGTGCCATAACTTTTTCGAGTAATTCTTGTTCTGCAATGACGCCGTCAAGCTGGTGGTGATTCAAATACATAATGAACTTCCTCCCTTGCAATTGTCTTACTATTCATAATAGAGGAACAGTTCTGGAGTTGCAATGCTTACATTGTATAAAGGCTGAGGAAATTGCTATACTTATGAAAAATACGTTGGGGGAAAAGACTTGCAAACGTTTTATAAAATTGTCATTGCGGTTGTCGTGATTGGTGTGATTACGTATTACACAACGAGTTCAGTGAAAGAAAATGAAGTGTTAGAAGGACCAAACGTGACTGAACCATTACCCCAGCAGCAAATTGATGTACAGCATGATGCGCTCGCACGTCCAGATGATGGCATTTCTACGTTTGTTGATGAAAGCATTGAAGCGTTTCAAAAGCAGTATGGCAAAGCTGATCGTATCGACGTAGCGGAGTTCAATGAAGAGTGGCACGTTTATAATGCGTCACATGATACGTTTATGCTTGTCGGTGTGGAAAATGGCAACGTCGCACAAATTTATGTCGGTGGTGCAAGCGTTAATATGGCGCCATTTTCGATTGATCAGCCGCTAGAGGAGCTGTATCGCTCGATGATTATTCAATCGGAAGTCAACGTCACAATCGGCGAGAATGTGTATAGCTTTACGTTGTCTGAGGAAGATTTACATCAGCGTCTGCTCATCGCGTATGAGGATTTGTATGCGCAAGTGTATTTGAGCGAGGATGAGGGCTCGGTACAAGGGGTGCGCTTTTTAAATGCGAACACGCTCGTTGCACAGCAGCCGTATGAAATGATTTTCATGGGTGAGCTTGTGAGTAAAAAGCGACCGACTTCGTATGAGCAAACGGAAATTGATGCGGCGCAAGCATTGTTGCTAACGGACTTAGCGAATGTCTCGCGTGCAAAGGAGCTGCTCTCGCCGTTACTTGTCGATACGCATTTAAATGAGCTAGCACGTACGCACAGCGAGGAAATGGTGCGAGAAGGCTATTTGTCGAGTGAATCGCCGACAAAAGGGGATATTAAGCAGCAGCTCGCGCAAATTGGCATGACGTATAAGCAAGCAGGCTCCAATGTCGCGCTGTCGTACGTTGATGCGATTGAGGCGATGCATGGTTGGTTAAATTCCAAAAGCCACCGCTCCATGATTTTAAACAAAAGCTTTACTGCAATGGGTTCGGGTGTGTTTTTAAATAACTATACGCAAGTGTTTATTGCACAATAAAAAATCAATCGCGCATTCACTGGCGATTGATTTTTTGTTTACGTGCGTGGTGTAATGAGCTGAAATGTCGCTGTCGCAAACGCAAGCTCACGTCCAGTCGAATCGGTCACTGTGCATTCGGCGACGATGACCGTGCGTCCTGCTTTAATGATGGCACCTGTTGCGATGAGTTCGCTGTCCGTTGTTGTTGCTAAGTAGTGGACGTTTAAATTGGACGTCACGACGCGTTTGCCGTGCTGCTGAGCGTGGGCGTTTGCAATGCGTCCCATCGCCCCGTCTGCGATTGTAGCGATAATGCCGCCGTGTGGATAGCCGAGCGAGTTGCCAATTGCGCTGGTGTTTTTGATGCGTACAATGCCTGTATCTTCAAGTGTTTCACCTGTTGAGCCGATGAGTGCATTTAGCGGGAAGCGGTACGTGTCGTCGCCTGCTGTATGAAGTAGTAGACGGTCGATTACTTCGTCAATTAGCTTGCGTTGTTCGTCGTTGCTTTGGTTAAGTAGCTGTTGAAATTTTTCCATGTGTGTTGTCTCCTTTTCGTATGATGTAATGTAAAAATAGCATATAGTTTGATATGATAGAAGGAGAATGGGGGAGTTAATCATGATGATGACATCAGAATGGCTGGATATTCTTGATGGGGCAGACGAGCTGAGTGCGATGATTTTACAATCAGAGCCGGTGCAGCAATATCGTCTTGCACATAAGGCCGTATACGAAAATGAAGCCCTCGTTCAGCAAATAAACGCATTTCAACGAATGAAGGATCAGTACGACGACGTGCAACGTTTCGGTAAGTACCATCCGGATTACAATACAATTATGAAATCGATTCGCAAGCAAAAACGCGAGCTTGATTTGAACGAGGCAATTTGTGCGCTGCGTGTAGCAGAAAACGAAGTGCAATATTTATTAGATGAGGTGAGCTTGCTCATTGGGCGCTCTGTATCGGACGCGGTGAAAGTACCGATGAGCAATCCGTTTTTTGAAACAGGTTCGTCTTGTGGAAGCAGTTGTGGTACAGGTGGCGGCTGTGGCTGTTCGGCTTAAATTCATGCACAAATGAAGGGGAGATTCAAAAGTCTATTTTGACTTTCGAATCTCCCCTTTTTTATGCTTCTTGCAATAAGAAATGTGCTAAGTCTGGTCGCCCAGTTACGATTCCTTTTGCACCGAGGCGAATTAAGCGCTGCATCGTCACGACGTCGTCCACGCCCCAGTAATGAACAGGGATGTTTAAAGACGTTAAAAACTGAATGAACTTCGGTGAATCGAGTGCGATGCGGTTATGTTTAAGCGGGATTTGGAATACATCTGCTTTTGGATGATATAAATGTCCAAATTGCCCTGTAAATGTTGTAAAGGCGTTGCGCACTTCTGCTTCGCCTGCACCTAATGCGACGCGGTTTTGTGCATATAAATTGAAGCGGTCGATTTGCTCGCAATGGAAGCTCGTCACGATCACGCGCTCTGCTGCATCAAGTTCTTCAATAAGACGCCATAATTTTGAAGGCATTAAGCTACCTTCGTAAGTATCTGGGCCGTCCTTCATATCAATGTTAATGAATGTTGTCGGGAATTCCGTTAATAGCTCGCGCAGTGTAACGGGTGCGACTTGTTTTTCACGATATACGTATTCACCGTCTAAGTTTTGGAAATGGTAGCCGTGGTTGAACTCGCGTAAATCATCAAGCGTTAACGATGCCACTGCACCTGTACCATTTGTCGTGCGGTCTACTGTTTCGTCATGGAACACTAAAATTTCTTCATCTTTTGTTAAACGAATATCGATTTCAAATCCATCTACACCAAGTTCAGCGGAGCGTTTAAACGCAAGCATCGTATGCTCTGGTTCTAGCTGGCAGCCACCTCGGTGTGCAAAAATTAATGGTCGTTCGGATTGTAGAGCGGGTTTACCAGGGCGTCGTTCAGGCTTCGATAAAGCTTTCGTACCTGCCCAAGCAGCTGCACTTGCTGCAGCGATTGCAATTGCTACTTTTGTCTTTTTTCCCATCGTCATCCTCCTTAACAATATTCTCCAATCTATTATATACGAAATTCGTTCAATAGTCAGCTAATCGCTGTTGCCACGATTGAAAATGGTATGGTAAGCTCAAAAGTAAGAAATGAGGGAACAATGATGAACGAACGACAAGGAATTATTATTTATGTCAATCAGCTAAAGCATGCGAAGACGTTGCGCAAATATGGCAATGTGCATTACATTTCACGCAAGCTGAAGTATGTTGTGATGTATTGTAACCAGCAGGATGTGGAGGCATTAATGGAAAAGCTACAACGCCTTCCTTTTGTGAAAGACGTTGTACCTTCGTATCGCCCATTTGTGAAAACGGAGTTCGAAAACGCGAAGCCTGATAAAGCGAAAGAGTATGATTACAAAACAGGCTTATAATGGTTGCTTCTTAGTTCATAGGTGGGATGTAGTGGTTTAGTCGTAAAATACCGATTAAGTATTGATAATACAAATTATTTTCCGAAAATATAGATGAATGCTTAATTTCGAAGCGGTTTGGCACATGTCCAAGCTCCGTCATTGCTTGCTCGAAAATGTCAAGTCGTTTTGATGGCTTCTCTTCCTCAAATGGAATGCCTTCTCGACATAAATAAATAGGCATAAACTTGCTATCACCGACTGGCTTTAAGCTAATCGCAAGTGATACGACGACTTTATCATTCTTTTTTGCATACATAATGTATGTTTGTTGAAGGCGACTTGCGTTTGTACGTGCAAGCTCGCATAGCTCAAAAATATCACCATAGCCTTCACCTAATTCAATAAAACGTTGAATCATTTTTAGTACACTTCCTTTCGCCATTTATCTTATCATGCTGCAGGAGGTAAGCACATGAAAAAAATTGCAGTTTCACTTTTTGTTGTTTTATTACTCGTAAATGCAGGGCTTGTATTTTTCCAGTATAACGGCTTTTCAGAGGGCAGCGATCAAAAAGCACCCGCGGATTTTTCGTACAAGCAGGAAATTGAAGTGACGTATGCGAATGCAACGCTCGAAGTACGCCATACATTTACCAATTTACCAAGCGGCGCATTGACGCTCGTTTGGCCGAAAGCTGCAACGGCGATTGCTTGTGAAGAAGGCGCATGTAACCGATTAGCGGGCGACTCTGCGACGTTTACAGCAGGTGATACGAATCAGCAAGTGCTGACGTATAAAGTGCCAATTGCAGGTGGATTAAAAAGCCAAACATTAATGCAAAACGTCTTCGTGCAGCTACAATCAGGAACTGCTGACACATCGACTGTTCACATTTCAACAAAGAACGGTCAAAAAGGACAATGGATTACCGGGCTACCGCTTTCAAGCACAAATACGCTTGATGGCTTAACGTATACGGTATTTGCAGGTAAAGGGAACGTCTATGATTTATATTGGCAGTCAGGTGATATTGCGCTAAAAACGACAACACCGGACTATTCGATTTATAGCGCATATAACGTAACTGATAAATTTGTAGAAGAAGTAGGCAAGATGGAAATCGAATTCAATCAGCATGTAGCGATCATTCAGGCGAAGAAGCAAAATGTACATGAAAATTCACGTTTTATTTTTATGCCAGAGTTAAACTTGGCGCAAGTGAAGACACAAATTGTTGCGGCACAGCTTGCAACGAAATATAAAGTACCAACTGATGCACCAGCATGGCTTAGTCAGCTACTTATTGCGGAAGTTGGCGATATGCAGTTAACGGACCCGCGTGCGCAGCAAATTAGACAAGAGCTGACGGAGCGTTTAACGACGAAGCAAAACGAATTACTCCATGAAAAAATCGTCGCATTAAAAGGCGAAACGGTAACGCTAGAACAATTAGACACGATGTTAACGTCAATCATTGGAGAAAAAACGAGCTTCTTCACGGCGAATGCAACGAGCAAAGCATTATATCCGTTAGTGTTTGAAGATGAGCGCGGCGTTTATATTGACGAGGTGCGCATCGATGAGTTAAAGACAATTAACTATAATGATTTAACGTATTATTTAGCAACGCCGCTATTAGAGAGTATCGGCTATAAAGGCGGAGAAGGGGCAAATGGCTTCTACGTGACGGGTAACGGCAATTCATATCGTTTCCCGGTATCAGAAATGTTTTACGTCTTTAATGAGCGTCGCTACGATGTGAAAACACGTCCATTCGACAAAATCGGCGGACAGTATTATATTGAAGAAGCATGGTTAGTTCGTTTATTTAAAGTAGACGTACGCAAAAAAGACCGTGTCATTGAAATTACAACGATTCAAGGCGAGCAATAAGCGTCTGAATGTAGAAAGTTTGGTGTCTTCAATATGAGAGTAGTAGCAGGTGAGCGTAAAGGTATGCCGTTAAAAGCATTGCCAGGCAACAATACGCGTCCGACGACAGATAAAGTAAAAGAATCGATTTTTAACATGATTGGTCCATTTTTTGAAGGCGGTGTCGCACTCGATTTATTCGCAGGAAGCGGCGGTTTAGGGATTGAGGCATTAAGCCGTGGCATCGAGCGTGCCATCTTCGTTGAAAAGGATCGTAAAGCATTTAGCATCGTGAAGGAAAATGTCACAAAATGTCGCTATGACGAGCAAGTGGAAGTTTTTTGTAACGATGCGGTGCGTGCGGTGAAAGCACTCGTAAAACGTGAGGATATTGTATTTGATGTCGTGCTGTTTGACCCGCCGTATCATAAGGCAGATTATTATGATTTAGTGCGCGTATTAATTGACCACGGCAAAGTAGATGACAAAGGGGTTATTATGTGCGAACATGCGAACGACGTGACGTTACCAGAGGCATATGGTCCGTTTACGTGCGTGCGTCGTGAAACGTATGGCAGCACAGTCGTTTCGATTTATCGTGTGACACAACAGGGAGAAGGGGAATAAAATCGTGGGAGACAAAATCGCAGTTGTACCAGGAAGCTTTGATCCAGTTACATATGGTCATTTAGACATTATTCGTCGCGCAGCCGATGTGTTTGACGTCGTATACGTGGCAGTGTTAAACAATTCTTCAAAAAATCCGTTATTTGATGTCGAGGAGCGCAAGGCGTTAATGGCAGAAGTGACGAAAAGCATGCCGAACATTCGCATCGAAAGCTCAACAGGTTTATTAATTGACTATGCGCGTGAGAAAAATGCAAAGGCGATTGTGCGTGGCTTACGTGCAGTATCGGATTTTGAATATGAAATGCAAATTACGTCGATGAATCGCTTTTTGGACGAATCGATTGAAACGTTTTTCATTATGACGAAAAATCAATACTCGTTTTTAAGTTCAAGCATCGTCAAGGAAGTCGCAAAATATGGTGGCAACGTAACAGAGTTAGTGCCACCTGTTGTTGCAGCGGCATTAAAAGAAAAATTTTAAGCAAAGGAGCGTGCTAAAAGTCAATAGACATTAGCACGTTCTTTTTTCGAATAACGAAAGGAGAAACTATGACAAAACGAACGATGATTGCCGCTGTTATTGGTATCGTGCTTGGTGGTGCGTTAGCCATTTACCCGCTTGATTACTACATCATGAAGCCAGGCAATGCGCACGACATCGCCGAGTACATCGCGGTAGAGGACGGAGATACAGACGATGCAGGTACGTTGAATTTAATGACGATTGCGATGATGCCCGCTTCACCGATTAGCTATGCGATGGCGAAGGTGCTACCAAACCGTGAGCTTTTAAAAACAGAAGACGTGCGCTATGACGGCGAGGATGACGAGGAATATAACGTGCGCCAGCTGAAGATGATGACCGATTCACAGTTTCATGCAAAATACGTCGCGTTTACGTTAGCGAATAAGCCGTTTACTGTCACGGGTGAGGGGATTTTCGTACTGAGCGTGCTAGACGGTAGCGCATCAGACGGCGTGTTACAAGCAGGCGATGAAATTGTTGCGATGAACGACAAACTGATTGAGCAGACAGAGGACGTCGCCGCGCTACTAAAAGATAAGCAGCAAGGAGATGTCGTGACGCTTCGCATTGTACGCGGCGACGAGGAGCTACAAAAGGATGTTGTGTTAGCGCCACTTCCTGGTGAGGAGCGCATCGGTGTTGGCATTACGTATGCGGGGAACGAAACGATTACGACGACGCCAGCTGTGACGTCACAAGCACAAGATATCGGCGGTCCGTCAGCAGGGTTAATGTTTACGCTTGAAATTTACAATCAGCTCGTTGATGAGGACATTACGAAAGGCTATAACGTCGCAGGTACAGGTGAAATGCGCAAAGATGGCACAGTCGGACGTATCGGCGGCGCAGCGTTTAAAGTCATCGCAGCAGCAAACGACGATATGGACATTTTTTTCGTGCCAGATGATTTAACGGATGAGATGCGCGAACAAAATCCGAAGCTTCAATCAAATTACGAGGAAGCACTCGAAGCGGCAAAGTCCATTACAACGAACATGCAAATTGTGCCGGTGAAAACGGTTCAGGACGCGCTTGACTATTTACAGGCACTTCAGCCGAAAAAATAACGAAAAGCTCTCTAACGCATTGTGACACGCTGTAGAGAGCTTTTTTGTATATTTTAGAGGCGGATGGGCGGCGTGCGGTAATCGACGTTTAGACGCGGTGCTGTACGCGTCATATTTGCCGCAACGTCATACAAGTTCGCCGCTTGCAAGTCGAATTGCAGCATCGCATCGTCGCTTGAGGCAACGCGACTAATGAGCGGCAACGGAATCGATTTTTTTTGCTGTGAAATAAACGCTTGTCCGCTTTTTGTAATGCCGAGCAATCGAATGTAGCGCGGTGCAGTAAATGTGTTGTGAAGCTCCTTCGTGTAGCCAGTGAAAATATGCGTGATCATGCGCTGGAGTCTCGTCCAAGTATAGCGTTTTGATTTGACCTTTTGCATAAATTCCGCAAACGATGTCGACGTTTTGGCAGCTTTTCTAAATGCAAACTCGATGCCTTCTGATACGTCAACGTACTGCGTGAGCTGCTGCGGCGTTTTTTGCAAAATCGTATGCTGCAATAGCGGCCAAAACGTTTGCCATTGAATGAAGTCGCTATGCGTTTGCCAATCGACGAGCGCTTCATACGTTGACGCAGGTACGAATGCTTCGATGTCGCGCAAATTTTTCGTGTCAAACAGCGCTTTTCGAATAGCGGTCGCACTCGCAATCGAATCGTGCGCTAATGCTTCGTCGTGGTAATGAGCGCCAATGCGCGGAATCGTGAGTGGGCGAATCGTAAGCTCATGCGCCGCCTCGACGTAATGGTAGCCTAAAATGTTGTTTGGCTGCGCTAAGTCAACAGTTGCTTCTGTCGCGTACGCTAAGACGTGCTGATAGGCGTGCTGCAATGCTTTTGGGTAGCTAACACCTTGCTGCATCGCC
Organism: Caryophanon sp.; assembly: GCA_036309765.1. Lineage (GTDB taxonomy): Bacteria > Bacillota > Bacilli > Bacillales_A > Planococcaceae > Caryophanon. The sequence goes on from JAXJTE010000166.1 coordinate 30,371, forward strand.
TCGTGAATTTTTGCCTCGTATTCTTCGTGATAAGTCGAAATTAAATAATGTGTATGTAAAAACGGGGCAATGTCGCCATTTTCACTGCCAAAGACGACTGACTCACAGCCGATTGCGTGCAAAAGTGAAATCGAACCGCTCGCAAATTGACGTGCTTGTGCGGTACTATATGCATAGGGAAGCTCGATAACGATGTCCACACCTGCGTGCAGCGCCATTTTCGTGCGCGTCCATTTATCGACGACAGCTGGCTCACCGCGCTGTAAAAACGAGCCGCTCATGACGGCGACACAAACGTCTGCTTGTGCGATTTTTTTTGCTTGTGCGACGTGATAAAGATGTCCATTATGGAATGGATTGTACTCAACGACAATGCCTGTAGCGCGCATAAAATCACCTCAAATTCATGTTTTTTTAATTATAGGGTGGATTTTACGTAGTGACAAGAAATTATCTTGACATCCCAAAATACACATTATATAATCAACAGTGTTGTCTCGAGGTGATGAAACGAATGAAATGGTCAATTCATCAATTATCTAAGTATCGCCAAAGCGGGATGCCGATTGATGCGCATGTACAATTGGATGAGGTAAAAGATCGGAACCAAGAAATTCGCGAAATTTCGCCCGTTCATTTAAAAGGGCTTTGTACTTTTGGTGCATCGCAACTGACTTGTCAACTGACGATGACAGCAACGTTAACGCTACCTTGTGCTCGCACATGGGAAGACGTTGAATACCCGATTGAGGTAGATGTAGTTGAAGTTTTCAGCTGGATCGATCCTGAAAAACGTGTAGATGAATTCGCCGACATTCACTGGGTGGATGGAGACGTAATTGATTTACAACCAGTACTGGAAGAAATTATTCTTCTTGAAATCCCGATGCAAGTATTCAAACCGGATACCGAAGGACAAATGCAAGGTGGGAAAAGCTGGTCGTATTTAACGGAAGAAGAGGTTGCACGTCAAGCCGAAGAAGACGAACCAAAATTGGATCCAAGACTGGCTGCTTTAGCTAAGTATTTTGATCAAACAGACGAATAGATCTGTAAGGAGGTGCCACAATGGCTGTACCATTTAGAAGAACATCTAAAACTGCAAAAAGAAAGCGTCGTACGCATTTCAAATTATCTGTACCTGGTATGGTAGCTTGCCCAAACTGTGGTGAGGCAAAATTATCTCACCGCATTTGCAAAGCTTGCGGACAATACAAAGGTAAAGAAGTAGTAAGCAAATAATTCAGTATTTGCAAATTCGAAGACGGGAAAAGAGACCATGGCTCTTTTCTCGTCTTTTTTTCTATGCACAAAAATGCTAAGTCATGTCGTTTCTGAATATTCGGTGAATGTCGTGTGATACAATAGCATCGTGATGTTTTTTGCTTTTTAAGAAAATGTATTTTTAACGATTCTTTCATTTCGGCGGACGCCCGCGGAAAGCCTGCCTCGACGCGAAGAGCATATACGAAAATAGTCCATATATAAAAGGGGATATAAAAATGGCATACGAAATTACACAACAAGATGGGGTTTTAACATTTACAATTAATCGCGAGGAAAAACGTAACGCGATCAACAACGAAGTGATGGACGGCTTAAAGGAAGTCATTACATACGTAAAAGAGCATGACGAAGTGCGCTTTTTAGTCGTAACAGGTGCGGGTGACCGTTCATTCTGTTCAGGTGGCGACTTAGCGGAGTTCCATTCGTTACATACAGAGGACGAGGCGTTCGGCATGTTAAGCAAAATGGGCAATATTTTATACGAGCTTGCGACATTACCAGTACCGACAATTGCACTCATTAACGGAACAGCAGTGGGCGGTGGCTGTGAAATCGCAACAGCATGTGATTTCCGTTTAATGAAGCGCGGCGCAAAAGCAGGGTTTATTCAAGGAACGCTTGCGATTACGAGCGGTTGGGGAGGCGGTACGTATTTATTCGAGCGCGGGCTACGTCATGACCGTGCGCTAAAAATGTTAGTCGATGCGAAACCGTATGAAGCCGAGCTATTATATGACATCGGCTGGGCAATGCGCGTATTTGACGGCGATAAAGAGGACGCGTTAAACGAGTTTATCGAAAACATGCGCCACATTCATCCGTCTGTTCACCATGCGTATAAGGAGATCGAGCTACGCAAATGGCGCGAGCGCAACATGTACGGCCGCGTAATGGAAGAAATTCGCCTATGTGCAAAGCTTTGGGAAAGCGATGCGCACCACGAGGCAGTCAACAATTTCTTATCGAAAAAAGCAAAATAAGTAGTGAATGTCTAGTGGTGCAAGTCATCGCTAGACTTTTTATATGAGCAATTATAAGGAGGGCAATAGATGAAATTTACAGTCATTGGTGGCGGTGCGGTAGGCTTACTGCTCGCAAGCTACTTAGCACAGCAAGGAGACGTGACAATCGTTGTGAGAAGAGCGGCGCAGCAAGAAGCGCTACAAAACGGGCTCACGCGCATTCGCGGCGACGAGCAAACGACCTATCGCGTGACGGTGACGACGACGATTCCAAACGACGGCGCACAGCACATTTTCATTTGTACGAAGGCGTATGCGTTAGCGCCAATCATTGAGCAGTTGCAGCATGTAGCGTATCGCACAGTAAGCGGCTGTCAAAACGGCTTAGCACATATTAAGCTGCTTAACACGTTGCCAAACAGTAACGCATGCGTCGTTGAGTTCGGCGCATTAAAAAAAGACGAAGCGACAGTCGTCCATACAGGTATCGGGCGCATCGTCATCGGCTCGTTAAGCGGTGGAGAAAGCCCTGATGTTTGCTCATTGGACATATTGCCAGTCGTCTATAGCGAGCATGTCGAGCAAATCGTATGGCGAAAAGCACTGCTCAACTGCTTCATTAATCCGCTAACGGCGATTATGCAAGTGCGTAACGGTGACATTATTCAAAACGAATCGTTACGTGCAATTGTTATGCAGCTGTTTGATGAGCTAAGCGAGGTGTTTCCAAAGCAAATGGCAGACGTGTCGATTGAAGACGTCATCGCGCTATGTGAGAAAACAGCGGCGAACTATTCGTCGATGTGTGTCGATGTGCGCGACGGACGCCAAACGGAAATTGACGAGATCGTCGGTGCGGTGATGGCGGTAACAACACATCGCTTGCCGACGCTTCGTATGTTATATTTACAAATAAAATCGAAGCAATGACTGAGCGATTGTGGCATAAAATGGATTGTCATGGCAGCAATAACACATGTCGCTTATTTTTTCGCGTAAAGTTATGGTATATTTTTAAAGATGAATTTTTGGTAGGCAATATAAGAACGTGTTCATTTCAAGTGAAGAACATAAAAAGGTAATTACACATACGTGCAAGTAGAGGAGATTTGACTATGCAACTGGAACAAATTCGTGTCCCATTGAACAATAAAATTTTAGAGCATTACTATGAGGAAAACGAGCACATGACGCCGTTTTTTCCATATGCGTTAAACGACGACGCATTTGCGGCACGTCATCGCTATTTACAAGCACAGCCGCGTACAGCAGGGCTAGCGGAGGCAATTGCAGCGTACATGGCACCATTTGGTATGACCGAAGCGGTGCAACGAAATATTGATGCGCTCGCAAACGGTGCTGTTGCCGTTGTCGGTGGACAGCAAGCAGGCGTTTTTACAGGGCCACTTTATTCTGTATATAAAGCGATTACGGTGTTAACAGTAGCGCAGCAGCAAAGCGATAAGCTAGGCGCAGACGTCGTACCAGTGTTTTGGATTGCTGGTGAGGATCATGACATCGATGAAATTAACCATACCTTCACAAATGTGAACAACGTCGTGAAAAAGCGTGGCTATAGCGAACGCTCGCGCCGTAAAAAGATGGCGTCACAAACGAAGCTATCAAACGAGGCAATTCAGCAATTAATCGACACGGTATTTTTTGATTACGGTGAGACGATGTATACGAAGCAGCTACTCGCACAAGTGAAAGAAGCGGCAAATAAGAGCGACACGTTTACGCAGTTTTTTACATACGTCATGCATGACTTATTTAAACAGTACGGCTTGCTTATGATTGATGCAGCGAGCGAAGAAATGCGTGCGCTACAAGGTGAGTATTTTGTGCGTTTCATTGACCGTGCTGCAAACGTTGCAAGCGTCGTCACGAAAACGGAGCAAGCATTTAGCGAAGCAGGCTACGGCACGCCAATTTACGCAACAGAGACGAATGCGAATTTATTTTACGTGCAAGACGGCGAGCGCTTTTTACTGACGCTTACGGACGGCGTATTTACGAACGCACAGGCGAACGTGCGCTTTACAGCAGATGAGCTAAAGGCAATCGCACGTCAAACGCCACAGCAGTTAAGCAATAATGTTGTGACGCGCCCGATGATGCAAGAGATGGTATTTCCGGTGCTTGCGTTCGTCGGCGGTCCTGGTGAGCTTGCTTACTGGGCAACGCTTGGCAAAGGATTTGAGGAAATGGGCTTACAAATGCCAATTTTCGTGCCGCGCTTCATGTTTACGATTGTCGATGCGCATTTAGAAAAATGTGCAGCAGACGTTGATATGACGATTGCACAAGTGATTGGCGAAAATGTGACAGCCGTGCGTGAAGCGTTCACATCATCGCTGCAAACAGAAGCCGCACTTGCACCAGTAGTCGACATGGCACAGCAACTACGAGCGCAGTACGTACAGCTTCAAAGCACATTAAAGCAGCAGCACATCGATGTATCGAATGTCATTAAAAAAAATATGGCAAACGATGCGAGCCAATTTGATTATTTAATGACAAAAATTGAGGAACAGGTGCTACAGCAGCATCACGTTACACTATCTCGTTATGATGAGTTGGCGAGCCGCATTCGTCCAAATGGTTCGTACCAAGAGCGTGTATATGCGCCACATTATTTGATGAACTTATATGGTAAAGATTTCGTTGACCGTTTACTTACATTATCGTATGATGTGGACGATACACATAAAGTTGTGAAGCTATAAATGCACGAAGCAAGTGAATGAGGTACTGCCTTTTTTGCTTGCTTTTTTAATGCGTTAGCGGTCGTTTTGCATAACGAGAAATTATGATGTTTCTAAAAAGAAAGGGTATTTTGGTTTATTTTTTGTAATGTACATTACAATTGCAGAAATGCTGTGGAGGAAAGCCGGGTATTGTGGTACATTAAGTGTTGTAGCATCGGGTTATACACGGTGATTGAACGTGAAATCGATCGCGCGAATTACATGCTCGAAATATGTCCTTACTGAAGCACTTTTTCAATAAGAAATAGGACGAATGTTCGTATTTTTCCGCATCGACGGACGAACGTGTAATGCTCACATACAAGCAATCATCATCGTAGAAAGATGTGCGAGCTGTTCATCATACATAAACGATACGAGGCACGCAAGACAGGCGCAACTTTTGGCATGTCACAACGTCTACTACGAGGAAGCTTGTCGAAAATTTAATGGGCTTTTTATTAAAGAAGCCGTGAAGGAGCGTCAACTAGTATGTTCGATCATACTACTGTCTTACTGGCAGAAACTGTAGATGGCTTGAACATCAAACCAGACGGCATATATGTCGACTGCACATTAGGTGGAGCAGGACACAGTGAATATTTAGTCAAACAATTATCAGAAAACGGTCGTTTAATTTGTTTTGACCAAGATACAACAGCAATTGAAAATGCAAAGGTACGTTTAGCACCTTATATAGATCGCGTAACATTTGTACATTCAAATTTCCGTTACTTAAAAGAGGAACTTGCTGCATTACAAATTGACGGAGTAGACGGTATTTTGTATGACTTAGGTGTATCATCACCACAGCTAGATACGCCAGAGCGCGGTTTTAGCTATCATCACGATGCACCGCTTGACATGCGTATGGATCAAACAGCTGAATTATCCGCATACAACGTCGTGAATGAATGGCGTTATGAGGATTTAGTGCGTATTTTTTTCCGTTATGGAGAAGAGAAGTTTTCGAAGCAAGTTGCACGTAAAATTGAAGCGGCTCGTGAAGTTGCCCCAATTCGTACAACAGGAGAACTTGTTGAATTAATTAAAGACGGCATTCCAGCGCCAGCTCGTCGTAAAGGTGGACACCCAGCAAAGCGTATTTTCCAAGCGATCCGCATAGCGGTAAACGACGAATTAGGCGCAGCTGAGGATTCATTAACAGCGGCAATTGATTGTTTAAAAATTGGTGGTCGCATTAGCGTTATTACGTTCCATTCATTGGAGGACCGCTTAACGAAAACTATCTTTAAAGAAGCATCATCATTACCAGACTTACCTCATGGGCTTCCTGTTATTCCAGACCATTTAAAGCCAGTATTGAAGCTTGTAACGCGCAAGCCGATGTTACCATCTGATGAAGAACTGGAACACAATAATCGAGCTCGTTCTGCGAAGCTAAGAATCGCGGAGAAAATCAACGATAAAGGACGTGATTAGATGGCATTACGTGCACCACAGCCTCAATATGAGCCGCAACAACCACGTCATGACGAACAACAACATCAAAGCCGTCAGTTAAAAGATGGCAAAAAATATGGCTGGTTTCATATTACACCTGGGGAAAAAGGAATTGCAGCATTCCTTTGTATTATATTAGCAATTACGATTGGCATGAACTTAAGTGCGCAATCTTCAGTACAACAAACAAACATTAAAATTTCGCAAACTGAAGCAGAGATTAGTAAAATTTCCGATGAAAATGAAGAACTATACGTACAAGTATCCGAGCTTTCACGTTATGAGCGTATTTGGGAACGTGCACAAGCTTTAGGATTAACACAAAATGAACAAAACGTGCGGGTAGTACCTGGTCAATGAAGCAAAAAGCAGTATCAAAATGGGGAGCCTTTGCATTACTAAGTTTTTTCGCAGGGCTCTCTTTGCTATTCATCGGGCGATTTTTCATTTTACAAACTTCAGGCGAGACGCACGGACAGGATTTGCTCATGCGTGCGGCGGCACAGTATGAGCGTGAATATATTTTAGATGCAAAGCGCGGCGATATCGTTGATCGTTACGGGCGCATCATTGCAGAGGATACGCAAAGTTATCGCGTCGCAGCGGTGTTAGATGAATCGCTAACTCAGCCAGGACGCGAGCCAGTGCACGTTGTTGATACACGGGAAACTGCGCGTATTTTATCGAATTATTTACAAGCAACAGAGGACCAAATTTATAAAATTCTCGACCAGCCAGACCGTAAGCAAGTGGAGTTTGGCGCATTTGGTCGAAAGCTATCACATGAAACGAAAACATTAATTGAAGCAGAAGAGCTACCAGGTATTATTTTCTTCAGCGATACGAAGCGTTATTATCCAAACGGTAGCTTTGCGTCGTATTTAATCGGCTATGCGCGTGAGGAAGAAGTGAAAGACGAGCGCACAAATAAATACAAGCTTCGAACAGTCGGTGAAATGGGCTTAGAGTCTTATTACGACAAATTGCTTGAAGGAACAGACGGCTATGAAAACTATGAAGCGGACCGTCGCGGCTATTTATTACCAGGGGCGACTCATTTCATCGAGGAGCCACGACACGGCTTTAACATGAAGCTAACACTTGATAAAACGATTCAAAACTTCGTAGACGACGCATTGCTACGCGCGTATGAAAAATATACGCCAGAAGAAATGGTTGTCGTTGTAGCAGATCCAAAAACGGGCGGCATTTTAGCGATGTCACAAAGCCCAGCGTTTAACCCAAACACGCGTGAGGAATTAAATTCACAGTCGATTTGGTTAAACCAAGCGACGTCTGACACGATTGAGCCAGGCTCTACGATGAAGGTGTTCACGCTAGCGACAGCGATTGAAACAGGCAACTGGACACCAAACTCGCAGTATAAATCAGGTCAATACCGCATGCCAAACTCAATGCGTATTGTACGTGACCATAACGGCGTAGGTTGGGGAACGATTTCTTTCTTAGAAGGTGTTCAGCGTTCATCTAACGTTGCAATCGCGTATATGATGGAGCGCATTGGTACGGATACGTTTTTACAGTACTTAGAGAAATTTGGCTTCGGTCAAAAAACAGGTTTCCCAGTCAGTGAGGAAGCAACAGGTGTTATCTTAAATAAAAATAAGCAAGATATTATTTCAACAGCGTTTGGTCAAGCATCGACAGTGACGCCACTTCAGCTCGTGCAAGGGATGACGGCGATTGCAAACGATGGTGTCATGATGAAGCCATATATTGTAGAGAGCATTATGGACCCAAATACTGGTGAAATGATTGAAAAGAACGAACCGACTGAACAAGGCACACCAATCTCACCAGAAACGGCAGAGCAAGTACGAACAATTTTAGCATCGACCGTTACAGAGCCAACTGGAACAGCGAAGCAATTTAAAATTGACAACTACAACGTTGCAGGTAAAACGGGTACGGCACAAATCGTTAACGAAAACGGTACGTACGACTGGGGCGCAGAGGAGTTTCTATACTCGTTCCTTGGTATGGCACCAGTGGAAAATCCGCAGTTAATCGTATACGTTGCAGTGCAAAAGCCAAAGCTTGACGGTGTAACAGGTAGTACACCTGTATCTGAAGTGTTTAAATCAGTTATGGAAAACAGCTTAAAATATTTAAATATCGATCCTGCTAATATCGAAGCGGCTGAGAAAACAGCGCTTGAAAATTATGTCGGTAGCACGGCACAGGAAGCGAAAGTGCAGCTAGAAGAACGCGGCATCGAAGCAATCATTACTGGTGAGGGTGGTCGCATTGAAGGGCAATACCCAGCAGAAGGCACAACGGTTGTAGAAGGCGACCGCGTATTCATTAAAACGGCAGGCACAACGATTTTACCTGACTTCACAGGATGGTCATTGCGTCACTTGAAAACATTTGAGCAGCTTGCCAACATTCGCATTGAGCTTGAAGGAGAAGGTTATGTAATATCACAGGATATGAAAGCCGGCTCGGTCATCATAGAAAACGGTGTCATTCGTCTACAGCTTCAAACACCAGAGGAACAATATACGGTGGAGGAAGTCGTAGAAGACGATTTGACAGATGTGGACATGATAGGTGAGCTGGAAGAGAATGACGACACAGAAGCTGAAATCGAACAAGACGATGCGTCAGAAGTAGATGAAGCACCAGCACCAATACCTGCTGAGGAGCAATCGACTGAACGAGAGCAGTAAACAAGAAAGTCATTTGCGGTGCATAACTGCAAATGACTTTCAATTTTTCTGCTGAAAATGTAATTTAATTATAAAAATGCTTGAAACGCATCTTTTAAAATGGACGAGAAAGCTCTATTATAAAGTGTGATACATGCACGCATTTTGAGCAAAATACAAAAGGAGAATTTTATGACAGTCGCATCGACATTAATTATTTTAATCGTAGCATTAATTATATCGGTTGGGCTTGCACCATTTGCGATTCCGATGCTAACGCGTTTGAAATTCGGTCAAAGCATTCGTGAAGAAGGACCGCAATCGCACATGAAAAAAGCAGGTACACCGACAATGGGGGGCGTAATTTTTACAATATCCATTTTAGTCACGACGCTATTACTCGGCGTTATTTACGGGTTCTTTACAGTACAAACAACGATTCTACTATTAGTATTTATCGGCTTTGCGATCATCGGCTTTTTAGATGATGGTTTAAAAGTAATTTTCAAGCGCAACTTAGGTTTAACGTCTCTTCAAAAATTACTTGGACAAATTGGTATTGCCATTGTAGCGTATTTATTGCTACTGCTGAGCGATTCATTTGAGCCAACATTATCATTATTTGGTTTAACCGTAGACGTTGGTATTTTCTACATCGCCTTTTTAATTTTCTGGCTTGTTGGTTTCTCAAACGCAGTCAACTTAACAGATGGCTTAGATGGTTTAGCAGCAGGTACGTCATCGATTGCATTTGCAGCGTTCGGTATTATTGCCGCGTTACAAGAGCAAGCGGACGTAGCATTGTTTGCATTCGCTGTAACAGGAGCTTTACTTGGCTTCTTACTGTTTAATGCAAAGCCTGCAAAAGTATTTATGGGTGACACAGGTTCGCTTGCACTTGGTGGCGCACTTGCGATGTTATCCGTGTTAACGAAAACAGAATTTTTATTACTCCTAATCGGTTTAGTGTTCGTTGTTGAAACGTTATCGGTTATTATTCAAGTGTCGTATTACAAAAAAACAAAGAAACGTATTTTCAGAATGAGTCCAATTCATCACCACTTTGAAGAAGGTGGCTGGTCGGAATGGAAAGTCGTGCTTGTATTCTGGGCAGTTGGCTTAGTCGTTGCTATAATAGGTGTATTAGTGGAGGCGTTGTAACATGAAGCAATATAAAGATTTAGTCGCAAAGAAAGTGCTCGTACTTGGTTTAGCACGCTCTGGCGTTGCAGCGGCAGAATTATTACATTCACTTGGCGCATTTGTGACAGTAAACGATGCAAAGCCATTTGATGCAAGCCCTGATGCACAAGGCTTATTACAAAAAGGCATTACTGTTATTTGCGGTCGTCATCCGGAAGACTTGCTCGATGAAGGCTTTGAGCTTGTCGTGAAAAACCCAGGTATTCCGTACTTTAACCCCGTTGTAGCAGATGCAGTGCGCCGCGGTATTCCGGTATGGACAGAAGTGGAGCTTGCGCATTTAGTGAGCGAGGCACCGATGCTTGGTATTACGGGTTCAAACGGTAAAACGACGACGACGACGCTTATTTATGAAATGCTGCGTGTCGGTAGTTTACAGCCGTTAATCGCAGGTAATATTGGCACAGTAGCGTGTGGCGTAGCAGAAAAAGCGACGAAGGATAACATTATCGTTACAGAGCTATCATCATTCCAGCTAATGGGCACAGAAAGCTTTAAGCCGCGCATTGCGATTTTAACGAACTTATACGATGCACACTTAGATTATCATGGCACGTTTGATGCATATGCAGACGCGAAATTTAATGTGACGCGCAATCAAGATGAAAACGATTACTTTATTTATAATGCCGACCAGCCGATTGTCGTAGCGTATGCGGAAAAGTCAAAAGCACAAAAAGTTCCGTTTACGACAAAAGGACGCACAGACGTTGGTGCAAGTGCAGACGCGGATGCGATTTATTGGAACGGCGAAAAAATTGCCGATCGAAACGACATCGTACTACCAGGGCAGCACAACGTTGAAAATATTTTATGTGCAGTCGCTGCGTCGATGCTGCTTGGCTGTGAAGTATCGGCTATGACGCAAGTGCTTGCTACATTTGGTGGTGTTCGCCATCGTACGCAATTTGTACGCGAATGGCAAGGGCGCCGCATTTACAATGATTCAAAGGCGACAAACTGCTTAGCGACGAAAAGTGCCATCGAAGCATTTGATGCACCGCTCGTGTTGCTTGCAGGTGGTTTAGATCGTGGGCATTCCTTCGAGGAGCTACGAGAGGCAATGAAAAACGTACGCGTGTCGATTTCATTTGGTGAGACGGGTATGCGCTTTGCAGAGTTCGCAAAATCTTGCGGCGTAGAAGAAGCAATCGTTGCGGTTAACGTAGAAGATGCCGCTGCCTATGCGCGTAAAATTTCGCAAGCAGGTGATGTAGTGTTATTATCACCAGCATGTGCAAGCTGGGATCAATATGAGAGCTTTGAAGTACGTGGCGATTTATTTATTGAAGCAGTGATGAAATTTTAACAGCAAAAAGGAGTGGTAGAGGAATCATAGCGACTTCTCTATCACTTTTTTCTGTAATATGAAAGAGGTGAGATGGTGGCAGAAAAAGTAATCGACTTGGAAAATCGTATTCCAAAGCTAGCTCGTCGCAAAAAAATTCGATTTATACGTCAAGTTAGCTTTATTATATTTCTTGTTGTGTTACTCGTGACTATTTTGTGGTATCGTCAGTCTGAGTTCAGCCAAATTCAATCGATTGAACTGCACGGAGCAGATTATAAGTCGATGCAATATCACTTAAATCAGCTACCGATTGAAGTCGGTGAGTCGATGTGGTTTGATGTGGAAGAAATCGAGCAGCTAGCAATGGAAAATCGTTGGCTAAAAAGCGTGAAAATTGAGCGCGAATGGCTTACACACGTCATCGTCACAATTGAGGAATATGCGCATGTTGGTTATCTTCAACGAGACGGCAGCTACTACCCGATTTTAGAAAACGGTGAAATCGTCGGCGAGCCGCTTAAGACGTTTGTGATGGACGCGCCGCTGCTGACGAACTTTAAGGACGATGCATATTTAGCGGAGTTATTAAAACAACTTGCACAGCTAGACAATGAAGTGCATGCACTCATTTCACAAATTAATTACACGCCGTCAAAATCAGATAACAGCGTCGTGACGTTGTATATGACAGACGGGTATGAAGTGCGCGCGCTCATTTACGAATTTGCCGAAAAGCTCAATCACTATCCATCGATTGTGAAGCAGCTCGTTGATTTAGACGTAAAAGGCATTGTTGATTTAGAAGTAGGCTCATACTTTACATCATATGACTCGGAGTACGGCATTCGTATTGACGAAAGCACCTATATGGAAGAAGAGCTAGGTGAATCAGCGGAGCAAAATGAGGAAGCTGACGACAAAGATGAAAAAGAAGATAAAGATGAGAAAAAAGAAGAATCACCTTCAAGTGAAGATCAATCATATGGTATGATTACATCGAACAAATTTGCATAATCATTCGAGAATGTATTGTTTTTACACATGAGGTTTCGTTGTGAGCGGTATAATGTTTCCGCTCGCCTCGGCATAAATGAAAAAAATAAAATAATCGAATGAAAAAATTATGCTTTTCTACTGTTTTACTTAGACAACTGACACGATTTACAATAGAATGTAAATAGGAGTATAAGAAGGAGGTGCAGTCAGTTGGGTCAACAAAAAATTTATGCAGCGTTAGACATTGGTTCATCAGCAGTTAAAGTACTTATTGGTGAAGTCAGCAACGGTCAGCTGCACGTAATTGGCGACGGTTATGCACAGTCAAGTGGCGTTAAAAAAAGCGCTATTGTTGATATAGAGGCGACAGTTCAATCAATTAAACGAGCGGTTGAGAGTGCAGAACGAATGACGAATTTAAAAATTGATGAAGTCATTTTAGGGATTCCTGCGAACCAAATTGCGTTACAGTCTGCTAAAGGTGTAGTCGCTGTTAACAGCGAGAACAAAGAAATTACTGATGAAGATTTACATCGTGTAATGGAATCAGCACAGGTGATGTCGATTTCACCGGACCGCGAATTAGTCAACATTATCCCGCGTCAATTTATCGTGGATAGCTTAGGTGAAATTCAAGATCCTCGTGGTATGATGGGTGTGCGTTTAGAAGTTGAAACAACATTAATTACGACATCTCGCACGCTTGGACATAATTTAATGCGTTGTGTAGAGCGCGCGGGATTAAATATTCGTGAAATCGTATTACAGCCTTTAGCTGGCGGTCATTTAGCGTTAACGCAAGATGAGTTGAACCAAGGAACAGCTTACATCGATATCGGTGGTGGTTCTACGACAATCGCATTATTTGAAAACGGCATTTTACAGCAAACTGCAATCATTCCAGTCGGTGGAGACCACGTGACGAAAGATTTATCAATCGTATTAAAAACGACGACGGAATCAGCAGAGCAAATTAAATATCAATATGGACATGCTTATCTTGAAGAAGCTTCCGATACAGAGCTATTTGAAGTACCTGTTATTGGTGCAGAATCACAAGACCAATACAGTCAAAAATACATAGCTGAAATTATTGGTTTCCGATTAGCGGAATTATTTGATATGGTGTTAGATGAATTAGAGCGCATGGGTGTTCAAGATTTACCAGGGGGCATCGTATTAACGGGCGGCATGGCAAAGCTTGAAGGAATCGCTCAATTAGCGCGTCAAATTATGCAAACTCGTGTACGCATCTACACACCAGATTACATCGGTATTCGTGACCCAGGATATACAACTGCGGTTGGTTTAATTCACTATATGGCAGATCAAGATGCATTTTTCGGTGAGCCAAATGCAGGGTCATTAACGGATCCAGAAAACTATTCGTCATATCGCAATGAAAATCAAGAGTGGACACCATCTGAAAATGATGATGCCGATGACGATGCGAACTCAACAAAGAAAACTAAAAATGTAAAGAGTACATTCAAGGCATTTATCTCAAGAATTTTTGAGTAATTTGCTTATGTCCTGGTAGGAGGAGAAAAAATGTTAGAATTTGATACAAATATTGACCAAATGGCAATTATTAAAGTTGTCGGTGTAGGTGGCGGCGGTAATAACGCTGTAAACCGAATGATTGAACACGGTGTACAAGGTGTAGAATTCATCGTTGTAAACACAGACGCACAAGCATTAAACTTATCTAAAGCAGAAATTCGCATTCAAATCGGTGGTAAATTAACACGCGGTTTAGGTGCGGGTGCAAATCCAGATGTAGGTAAAAAAGCAGCAGAAGAAAGCCGCGAGCAGTTAGAAGAAGCTTTACGCGGTGCAGACATGGTATTCGTAACAGCTGGTATGGGCGGCGGTACGGGTACAGGTGCAGCACCAGTCATCGCTCAAGTTGCACGTGACTTAGGCGCATTAACTGTCGGTGTTGTAACAAAACCGTTCACATTCGAAGGTAACAAGCGTCAAAAGCAAGCAATCGGTGGCGTTAACTCGATGAAGGAAGCGGTTGATACGTTAATCGTTATTCCAAACGATAAGTTATTACAAATCGTTGACAAAAACACACCAATGCTTGAAGCGTTCCGTGAAGTAGATAACGTATTACGCCAAGGTGTATCTGGTATTTCTGACTTAATCGCAGTTCCTGGTTTAATCAACCTTGACTTTGCAGACGTAAAAACAATTATGTCTGAAAAAGGTTCAGCATTAATGGGTATCGGTATGGCTTCAGGTGAAAACCGTGCAGCAGAAGCAGCGAAAAAAGCGATTTCTTCTCCACTTCTTGAAACATCAATCGAAGGTGCTAAAGGTGTCATTATGAACATTACAGGTGGCTCAAACTTAAGCCTATTCGAAGCAGGTGAAGCAGCAGACATCATTAAAGCAGCAGCAGATTCTGACGTAAATATCATCTTCGGTTCTGTAATCAACGAGAACTTAAAAGACGAAATTATCGTAACAGTTATTGCGACTGGCTTCTCTGATGAGTCGGCAACGCGTCAAGCACCACGTCCGGGTATGGGCATGGGTCGCCAAGTGCCACAGCAGCCACCAGTACAGCAACAACCACAATTTGATTACTATCAACAGCCGCAACAGCCGCAGCCGCCAGTACAACAAGAACCACTTCGTCAGGCGCCGCCGCAACAGCAGCAACAACAATATAATACGGACGATTTAGATGTTCCAGCATTTATTCGCAACCGTCGTAACAACCGCTAATTGAGGAAAAGCCGGCATGTGTACATGTCGGCTTTTTTTCGGCAAATAGCACGTAGTATGCATGATTGTACATTTTCCAAGTCGTTGATAATTCAACGATAGCTTGTTACAATATAAGAAAAAATGCAAAGTTGGTAATGAAGTTGACAGCTATTACGAAAAATTTACAAGTAATTGAAGCAAAAATAAACGATGCTTGTGTGCGTGTAGGACGCTCTCGACAAGACGTTACATGTATTGCGGTAACAAAATCTGTAAGCGTTGAGCGCACGGAAGAAGCATTGCAAGCAGGTATTTTACATGTAGGTGAAAATCGCCCAGAAGGATTAGCATTAAAGCAGCAACATATTGAAAACGAACGCGCTGTGTGGCATTATATCGGCTCGCTGCAAACACGTAAAGTGAAGCAAGTCGTTAATGAGGTTGATTACATTCACTCGTTAGATCGTTTAAGCTTAGCTGAGGAAATTAATAAGCGTGCGACAAAAACGGTGAAATGCTTCGTGCAAGTAAATGTTTCAGGTGAGGATTCTAAGCATGGCTTAACATCTGAGGAACTACAACCATTTTTACATAAGCTATCCGCGTTCACTCATATTGAAGTTGTTGGGCTAATGACGATGGCGCCTAATACCGAGGACGAAGCAATTATTCGTAACGTCTTCCAGCAATTGAAGCAACTGCAACTACAAGTACAGGCATTACAGCTAAATTATGCACCGTGTAAAGAGCTTTCGATGGGCATGTCTGGTGATTTTGAAATTGCAATTGAAGAGGGCGCAACATTCGTTCGGATTGGCACAGCGTTAGTGGGCTAAGAAAGCGGGGAACGGATTTGTGGGAATGTTTGATAAATTAAAAGGGCTTTTGATTGCCTCTGAACGAAATGAAGTAGCAGAAGAAAAGCTTGTGAAGCGTAAAAATAAACAAAACGACGAGCAAGTGCAACAAAATGTTGAAAAGACGCAACCTCCCATTGTTCAGCAAGATATTCAAAAACCAATGTCAAAGGAGGTTACACAGCCAATGGAACAAGCAAAAAGTATTTTAAATTTACAATCGGTTGCTACATCAAAAGGTGGCGCAACGCAAGTAACGTTAGTAGAGCCACGCGTGTACGCAGAAGTACGAGACATTGCCGACCACTTAAAAAGTCGTCGTTCAGTAATCGTGAACTTACACCGTGTTGAACATGATCAAAAGAAACGCATTATCGATTTTTTAAGTGGTACAGTATATGTTATTTCAGGTGACATTCAACGCGTCGGTGCAGATATTTATTTATGTACACCAGCTGACGTGGAAGTAACAGGTGAAATTTCTACATTATTAAACATGGAAGAGTTTTAATGTTTGATACTTCTTCAGATGAGGAATAATTAGGAAGCGAACGAAAATGGTTCCCGCCATCTATGTAGGGTGCGGAGCTAATAAAATAATAAGCGAGGGAATATATGATATCAGCATTAGAATATAATGTTTTGTCGTTTGTAAGTTTATTGTTTACGATTTATTCGTTTATGATTATTATTTACATTTTAATGAGCTGGATTCCCGCCTTACAAGAATCCAAATTCGGTGAGATTTTAGCGAAGTTTGTGGAGCCGTATTTAGGCATTTTCCGTCGATTCATTCCACCAATCGGTATGATCGACATCTCACCAATCGTAGCGATTTTCTTATTAAATTTTATTCAACGAGGCGTAATGATCGCGATACAGTATATTTTTGGACTATTGAATTTATAAGGTGAACAAAGCGCCCGTATAGCTTGACTATCGGGCGTTTTATTTTCCGTGTATCATTACGAAAATTTTGTTGTTCTGACTTATCGGTAGTGACTCCTTTAAGGAAAGTACGAGCTGAAAATTTATGTTGGTAGGCTTGTATGTGAAAAGCGTCTGCCGTTACAAAAGAACAAATGGTTACAATATTACGTTATCAGGTCTGTTCATTAGTCGTTTTTATACAGTGAAATCGCAACCAAGCTGAAATAAATGCTGTATATCAATGGCGAAGAAACACGCTTGTTACGTTATATATTATAAAATAAGGGGAGTGTGAGCGATGGAGCATATTATTCAGCATTTTCGACAAGATGAACAGCCATTTATTGAGCAGGCGAGCGGTTGGCAGCGAGAAGTGACCGATCGTTATGCACCGAAGTTAACAGACTTTTTAGACCCGCGTCAGCAATTTATCGTCGAGGCAGTCGTGCGTCAAAATGAAGATTTACAAATTGCGACGTTCGGCAGTTTTGCGGAGGCAGAGCGTAAACGACTACTTATTTATCCGTCGTACTACGAGCCAGCTGAGCAAGACTTTCAAATTACGATTTGTACGATTCAATACCCGACGAAATTCGTAACGCTAAAGCATCCAGATGTACTTGGAGCGCTATTATCAAGTGGGCTCGAGCGCAGTAAATTTGGGGACATTCGCATTGAAGATGGCTACGTGCAATTTGCGGTAGCATCTGAAATGGCAGATTACGTGCGCCTAAATGTAGCGAGCATCGGCAAGGTGAAAGTTCAAGTTGAGGAGCTGGCACAAACGGAGTCGTTACTGACGATTGCTGAGGAATGGTTTGAGCAGTCGCACACCGTTGCATCGATGCGCTTAGATGTTGTAATGGCGACGGTGTTGAACATTTCACGTCAAAAGTCACAGGCGCTCATTAGTGGGGGCAAGGTGAAGGTGAACTGGACGGTACGTGAGCAAGTAGCGTTTGAACTGCAAGAAGGTGACATTTTATCGGTACGTGGCTTCGGTCGAGCGAAAGTGATGGCGACAGAGGGACGTACGAAAAAGGATAAAATTCGTTTAATTGTTGGTCGACTAGAACAAAAGGTGTAAGGAATTTAGCGTTTTGTTATAAAAAAAATTATGTACTTTGTGCACGACAATGTATAATAAACGTAGTATGCACATGAAAAGGAGAGACTAGTATGCCGTTATCGCCTCTTGATATACATAACAAAGAGTTTACCAAATCATTCCGTGGTTATAGTGAGGATGAAGTAAACGACTTTTTAGATCAAGTTATTAAAGATTATGAGATTTTAATTAAAGAAAAGCGTGAGTTAGAAGAAGAGCTTAAAAAATCACAAACTGTTGTTGAAAACTATAAGAAAATGGAAGAAACATTACAGACGTCGATTTTACTTGCGCAAGAGACTGCTGAGGATGTACGTAGCAATGCCATCAATGAAGCAAAAATCATCGTGAAAGAAGCGGAGAAAAACGCAGAACATATTGTGAATGATGCATTATTGAATGCGCGTAAAGCAACGATCGAAGTCGATGAGTTACGTAAGCAATCACGCGTATTCCGCAGTCGCTTCAAGCTGCTTGTAGAAGCGCAGTTAGACTTATTAAAAACAGATGACTGGGATCATTTATTAGAGCTTGAAAAAGACATTACAGAAATTCGTGATTTACAAGTGCGCGAAGGACAAGTGCATGAAGGGCAAATCGTCGAAGTCATCGATGAAAAGCCGAACGAATAAATGAATAGTGCTTGACGTATAGTAGACGAATTCTTTATACTGAAAGACATATATTAAGGCGATGAAAGAGACAGTAATTATGAATGTGCTAGTAAAGCGAGCTAGGGACAGTGCAAGCCTAGACAAATGCCACCGTAATGAACATCACTCTGGAGCTAAATTATTGAATTTCGAGTAAATAATTTCGTTTACGCAACGTTACAAGCGTCTAAGAGGTAGGCAGCTGCTTACAAATTAGGGTGGTACCACGAGCAATCGCTTCTCGTCCCTTTCAGGAGGGATGAGGGGCGTTTTTTTATTTGTAGCGTTATACATTAAAGGAGGAACAACAACATGGTAGAGTACAAAAAAACATTACGCATGCCAGAAACACCATTCCCGATGCGTGGGAACTTACCGGCAAACGAGCCAAAAACACAAGAAAAATGGGCAGCGCTAGATATTAACAAGCTAGTAATGGAGCGCACAGCAGAACGTCCAACATTTATGTTACATGACGGACCTCCGTACGCAAATGGCGACATCCATATCGGTCACGCATTAAACAAAGTGATTAAAGATATGATCAATCGTCATAAATCAATGACTGGCTACCACGTAAACTACGTGCCAGGCTGGGATACGCACGGTTTACCAATCGAGCAAGCCTTAACGAACAAAGGTGTTAACCGTAAAGAAATGTCGGTAGCTGAGTTCCGTGAGCTTTGTGAAAAATATGCTTATGAACAAATCGCAAACCAAAGCGGTCAATTCCAACGTTTAGGTGTACGCGGTGACTGGGCAAACCCATACATTACGTTAAAGCCAGAATTCGAAGCGCGTCAAATCGAAGTGTTCGGCAAAATGGCGGAAAAAGGCTACATTTACAAAGGGTTAAAACCAGTTTATTGGTCACCATCTTCTGAATCAGCGTTAGCAGAAGCGGAAATCGAATACCAAGACGTTGAGTCATATTCAATTTACGTGGCGTTTGGCATTAAAGATGCAAAAGGATTAGTGCCAGCAGATGCGAAGTTCGTTATTTGGACGACGACACCTTGGACGATTCCTGCAAACTTAGGGATTTCATTAAACCCAGAAATCGATTACGTAGTTGTAGCAGCAAACGATGATAAATACATTGTGGCACAAGCACTACTTGAAACGGTTGCAGGTGAGTTCGGTTGGGAAGCACCAGAAGTCATCCAAACAATCAAAGGGCAAGAGCTTGACCGTTTAGTTGCGGTTCACCCAATTTACGGGCGCGATTCATTAGTAATGGTTGGCGAGCACGTAACGACTGAAGCGGGTACAGGATGCGTTCATACAGCACCAGGTCACGGTGAAGACGACTATAACGTTGGTAAACTATATGGCTTAGACGTGTTATCACCAGTCGATAACCGCGGTTGCTACACAGACGAAGCACCAGGCTTTGAAGGATTATTTTATGAAAAAGCAAACCCAATCGTTGTTGAAAAGCTACAAGAGCTAGGCGCATTATTAAAAGTGTCAAAATTCAAGCACTCATACCCACATGACTGGCGTACGAAAAAGCCAGTAATTTTCCGTGCAACGCCACAATGGTTTGCATCGGTGGATATGTTCCGCGATGAATTATTACAAGCAGTAACGTCAACAGCGTTCACACCAGCATGGGGCGAAACACGTCTTTACAATATGATTCGTGACCGCGGCGACTGGGTAATTTCTCGTCAACGCGCGTGGGGTGTTCCGATTCCAATTTTCTACGCAGAAAACGGCGAGCCGATCATCACACCAGAAACGATTACACACGTATCAGCGTTATTCCGCGAGCATGGTTCAAACATTTGGTTCCAGCGCGAGGCAAAAGAATTATTACCAGCAGGCTTCACGCACGAAGGTAGCCCGAACGGTGAATTCACAAAAGAAAACGACATTATGGACGTTTGGTTCGACTCAGGTTCATCTCACCAAGGTGTGCTTGTAGAGCGCGGCATGAAGTACCCAGCAGACCTTTATTTAGAAGGTTCTGACCAACACCGTGGCTGGTTCAACTCGTCATTAATTACATCTGTAGCAATTAACGGCTATGCACCGTACAAAGGATTATTAACACACGGTTTCGTATTAGATGGCGACGGACGCAAAATGTCGAAATCACTTGGTAATGTTATCATTCCACAAAAAGTAATGGATCAATACGGCGCGGATATTTTACGCCTATGGGTAGCGTCAGTGGATTATACAGCAGACGTACGTATTTCAATGGATATGTTAAAGCAAGTAGCAGAAGTGTACCGTAAAATCCGTAACACACTGCGCTTCTTACACGGAAACGTTGCTGACTTTAACGAAGCAGACCGCGTAGCTTACGACGACATGCACGAAATGGATCAATACATGTACATGCGCTTACAAGAAACGTTACAAACGATTCGTGATGCGTATGACCGTTATGACTTCTCGACAGTGTATACGACAGTGAATAACTTCGTCGCAATCGAGTTATCTTCGTTCTACTTAGATATCGCAAAAGACGTTGTGTACATCGAAGGACCAAACAACGCAAGCCGCTTAGCGATGCAAACAGTCATGTATGACACGTTAATGACGCTTGTAAAAGTTTTAACGCCAATTTTACCGCACACAACAGACGAAATGTGGCAGTACTTAGGCAAGGAAGAAGCATCTGTTCAATTAACAGACTTCCCAGAAGCAGTAACGCATGCAAACTACGACGACTTACGCGCGAAATGGTCAAACATTATCGCTGTGCGTGATAGCGTATTAAAAGTGTTAGAGGAAGCACGTAATGCGAAAGTTATCGGTAAATCACTGGAAGCGAAAGTAACAGTTTACGGTGGCGGCGAAGCAATCGAGTTTTTAAATGATGCACGCATTAACTTTGCACAGCTAGCGATCGTATCACAATTTAACGTAGGTGGTTCACTTGAGACAGCTCCAGAAAACGCGATGACGTTTGACGGCTATGCATTAACAGTGGAAAAAGCAGACGGTGAAAAATGTGAGCGTTGCTGGACAATTTCTGAAACAGTTGGACAAGACGCAGCACACCCAACATTATGTACGCGTTGTGCGACAGTTGTTGAAGAACATTACAAAGACGTAGAATAATCAATAGGAGTGCCTGAGCTAGTGTAGACTAGTTCGGGCACTCCTTTTTTTGTGTTCGTATGTAATCAATTAAATAAAATCTCAGTCGTCTGTCGGTACTCACTCGGCGATAGCGTCACAATTTTTTTGAATGTGCCGCTGTAGTAGTTCGGCGTATTGAAGCCGTACTCCGCTGAAATTTGCTCGAGCGTTTGCGTCGTGCGTCGAAGCGGCAGGAGCGACTGAATGATGCGCGTATACGACACATATTCAGGGAAGCATAGCCCTGTTTCTTTTTTGAACAGCTTGCCGAAGTATGGTGCGCTAAAGCCGATTTCTTGGGCGACGCGGCTTATGCTAATGGATTCGTGGCAATGTGCCTCGATGTACTGCACTGCTTGCAAGATACTCTCGTGCTTTGGTAACTCGTCGTAGTAGCGTATATGAATCCAGTTCGCAGGAGGCTTGCGACGAGCGAGCCTTGCTTGAGCGTACGACATGTGTAGCTGAAGTGGGTCTCGGAATGTTTGCCCGATGCCGATGTACGCGTAAATGCCTTTTTGCTTTAGCTGCTCGATTGCTTGCTTAAATTCGTCCGTCCCTTTTGACCATTGCTGGAAGCTGTTATATGTTTCAGGTACGTGCAGTAAAATCGCTAAATGCTTGCCAAATGGTAAAAAATGCAGCGGCGTGTTTATGTATTGACGGAGCGTATCGTAAATGATGCTACAGCTTTTATCATTTTCAACAGAAAAGCTTTGGTAAAATAGCACGGTGTTTGGGAATTGCTCCATTGAAATATGTTTGCTGGCTTCTAAAAATTGCTTTTCATCTTGAAATTCATGGCGAATTAAATGGCGAAGTAACGTGTCGTAGTACAAGGAATCTTTTTCTTTTAGTGCGACCGATAAATCGCTATACGTAAATGTGGTTTGCTGCTCAACGTTTATATGTGTGTAAATTTTACGCATAGCGCGTAATAGCTTGTGCTTTTGAATTGGCTCGACTAATAAGTATGTAAGTTGTAAATCAATCGCGATTGGTGCAGAGTACGCAAGCTCTTCTCGAAGTAATGGGATGATAATGCACGTCGCGTGTGCCTTTTGAAGCCTGCGAATAATAATCCAATCAAATAATGTTGTAATTTCTTTTATGTAGACGTGCGCATTTTCGATGGAATCGACGAATTGAACACGAGTTGGAGCGAGTTCATCTAACCACATATTAATTTTCTGCAATAATGTTGTGTCGTTAATATGATTGTAAACACGGAACATAAAGAGCCTCCTTTATTTGTAAGCTTATAATTATTTTACATTAAACAGTTAAAAAATGCACTATTGTAGCGAAAAAGTGTAAGGTGTTTCGGTCTGTTCCATTTTAAACTAATGAGTAAGGACGTTTCAGTGAAAATTTGTAAAAAGGGGCAGATTTTCACGCGTATACGAAACGAAACCGTTATCGATACAAGGTAACAGATAAAGGGGGTTATGTTCATGGCAGCAGAATATCAAGATTATGATTATGTTGAAGCGAGTACAGTGAAGTTTGAAGATTTACCACCGCTGGATCCAGAAATTAAAGAGAATATGCGTGGGGAGTTAACGACAGGGCTCATTCTTACAGCAATTTATTTTACTTTTATTTTCTCGATTCCAGTGATGAACTGGTATTTCCCAGAAATCGCATTTAAGCCAATTTGGGGTGGCATGTCACTAACGTGGTTTTTAACAACATTCGTGACGATGGCGATGGCGTTTGCAATTGCATTAATCCACACAGTGCTATATGAGCGCCGTTTAAAGAAAGTGGAAAAACTAAAGTCTGTGAAGGAGGATGATGAGGATGCTCGAAACGCTACTATCTCCTAAAATGCTTTTGACAATCATTCTGATGGGAACGATTGTCTACATAACGTATTTAACAAAGAAAAATGAAAATGCGTCAGACTTCTTCGTAGGTGGACGAGGATTTGGCTGGTTCACAAACGGCTCTGCGATCGGCGGAGATTACTTAAGTGCCGCAACGTTTTTAGGGATTGCAGGTTTAACGTTCCAACTAGGTTATGACGGTGCGTACTACGCGCTATGTTTCTCAATCGGATTAACGCTACTTGCGATTTTCGTAGCAGGTCCACTTCGCCGCTTCGGTGCATACACAGTAGCAGACTTCTTAGGCTATCGCTTCCATAGTAGACGCGCACGCTTAGTCGCTGTACTTGTTGTATTCTCGATCTCAGGCTTCTACGCTGCACCACAATTACTTGGTGCTGCACAAATTTTAAGTATGTTCTTCGGTACATCTTATGAATTTGGTATTATTTTCACATGTTCAGTTATGATTTTCTACGTAGGTGTAGGTGGGATGAAAGGTACGACAATCAACCAAGCACTTGAGTTATGGATTCGTTTAGCTGCATTCGTTATTATGGCAGTTGTCGCAATCTATGGTGGCTTACACTACGATAAAGTATTAGATGGTATTAACTCAGTAACAGGTCCAATCGCTGATACATCGCCGTACGCATTAGACGGTAAAGATGTTGAAGTTGATGGTGAAGCATGGTCTGGTACAGGCTTCTACTTCCCTTCATTCTGGGACACAATTAGTATTACAATCGCGTTAGCATTAGGGACAATTGGTTTACCGCATATTTTACTGCGCTTCTACACCAATCCGAGTGCAAAGGCCGCGCGTAAGTCCGCATTGATGGCGATCGGTATTGCCTCTGTGTTCTTCTTATTCGCGGTATACTTAGGAACAGTTGGACGTGGTATCTTCATCAGTGGAGATGCGAGTGACCAAGTTATGTCCGACATGGTAACAGGTGGTAACAACATGGTTATTCCATCAACGGCACAAGCACTTGGTGGAGAGTGGCTGCTCGGTCTCGTAATTGCCGGAGCGTTCGCCGCAGTATTCTCAAATCTGTCCGGTTTATTCATTGCAAGCTCGGGCGCATTAGCACATGATTTATACGGAACATTCATCAAAAAAGATATGACAGAAAAGCAACGTGTAATGGCTGGTAAAGTGGCCATTTTAATTTTAGCAGTAGTATACGGAGCGCTTGGTTTACTTGTAAAAGATGCGTCAATCGGTCACTTAGTAGCACTCGCCTTTACGGTAGCTGCGAGTACGTTCGCCCCAATATTCATCTTAGGTATTTGGTGGCGCCGTATGACGGAAAAAGGAGCGATTGCTGGTTTATTAGTCGGCTTAATCGTATCGATGTGGATGATTTTCTTACCTGGAACAGTACCGGATTTCTTAACATTCAAAATTCCAGGTATCGTAACAGTACCAGCTGGTTTCTTAGCAGTAATTATCGTGTCATTAATTGACCGCCGCGTACCAGCAGACGTAAATGAATTCATGAAAAAAGTTCACTCAAAAGAAGCAGAGTCTGTATAAGTAGAAAAAATCGTGTTCAAGTCGAAATGGCTTGAACACGATTTTTATTATTTTATGTAACTATATAGATTGAACTTTTGAATAGAACATCAGGAAAGAATCGTTCTGACGTGTAGGCGGCGACTTCTGCGGGAACAGCACGAGCCGAAAATCCATTTTTGTCGAGCTTGCTCGACAAAAATTAGTTGAGGCCGTGCCCGCGAAAAGCGTCCGCCGAAACAAAAGAACGGTTAATATATTAAGTTCATTATATATAGGGTGACTGAAAATTAGAATGCGAACGAGGCTTGAAACAAGAGGCGAACTCCAGTGGGAAAAACGTGTTTCCTTTCACGAGGAAGCGCGCTTTTTTCTTTTCAGTAGGACATAGTCGAACAGCTATGTTAAAATAAAGGACGTATGAGTAGGAGGCGTGTTTCGTGAAAAAAATGTATGCACTTGCATTTTTCGTTATATTGATTGACCAATGGACGAAATGGTTAGTCGTTAAAAATATGGAATTAGGAGAACGCATCGTACTTTGGGAGCCGTGG
The DNA here is from genome assembly GCA_036309765.1 of Caryophanon sp. Taxonomy (GTDB): domain Bacteria; phylum Bacillota; class Bacilli; order Bacillales_A; family Planococcaceae; genus Caryophanon. Next base: position 56,269 of record JAXJTE010000166.1, read on the forward strand.
TTTGCATTTTTATCGCATCGCAATCGCGGAGCAGCATGGGGCATTCTTGAAGGGCAAATGTGGTTCTTTACAATTGTAACGATCGCCGTTATTATCGGGATCATTTATTTCAACCATACAGAGGCAAAAGGCAAGCCGTTGATGCAGCTAAGTTTAATGCTGTTGTTAGGTGGTGCAATCGGTAACTTTATCGACCGATTATTCCGCGGAGAAGTAGTCGATTTCTTTGACGTATTAATTCCAATCATTAATTATGAATTCCCGATTTTCAACATTGCTGATGCTGCATTAACAATAGCCGTAATTTTATTATTTATTCTCGTACTTTTTGAAAAAGACGAGCAGAAGGAACAGGTGAAACAATGACAGTACAAACTTTAACAATTACAGAGGAATTCGCAGGCGAGCGTATCGACAAAGCGCTAAGCAGCATCCAACCAGAATGGTCACGCACACAAATTGGCAACTGGGCAACAGACGGCATCGTGCTTGTAAACGGCGAGCAAGTAAAGCCGAAGTACAAAGTGAAACTAAACGATGAAATTTCAATTGACGTGCCAGACCCAGAAGTGTTAGACGTTGTGCCGCAAGATATGAATTTAGAAATCATTTATGAAGATGCAGACGTATTAGTTGTGAATAAACCACGCGGCATGGTCGTACACCCAGCGCCGGGACATTTAAATGATACGCTTGTAAACGGCTTAATGCACCACTGTACGGATTTATCGGGTATTAATGGGATTTTACGTCCTGGAATTGTCCACCGTATCGACAAGGATACATCAGGCTTACTAATGGTTGCAAAAAATGACGTAGCACATGAATCACTTGTGAATCAACTTGTAGCTAAAACGGTAACACGTCGCTACACAGCACTTGTACACGGGCATATTTCACATGAAAAAGGTACAATCGATGCACCAATCGGCCGTGATAAACGAGACCGTCAAAAGCAAGCTGTTGTCGATAAAGGTAAGCAAGCTATTACGCATTTCCGCGTGTTAGACCATATCGGTAGAGATTTCACAATTGTGGAATGCCGTCTTGAAACAGGTCGTACACACCAAATTCGCGTACACATGAACTACATTAACTTCCCGCTTGCAGGCGATCCGAAATACGGTCCACGCAAAACGGTTGAGTTTAACGGACAAGTGTTACACGCAGGTGTGCTTGGCTTTACGCACCCAACGACTGGCGAGTATTTAGAGTTCGAAGCACCATTACCAGAAGACTTCACAACGTTATTACAAACGTTACGCGAGCAACAAGCGTAATAAGATTGAAAGCTGTCCGATTTCATGCGGGCAGCTTTTTAATATTTTTAGTGCGCAATCACTACTTCGAAACATCAACTTTCTTTTTAGTGTGAATAATTCATTAATTGACAGAAAAAACTGTTCTTTCAGATAAAAAAGACAATTCAATTTAGTTGTCCGACCTTTATCAGTTTTATTGACAGCACGTAGCTTGAGGCATATACTAGCAACAAGTGAACAGCATAGCACGTTGTCAGAGAGCAACACTTGCTGCACAGACGTTAATGAACAATACAATTAAACCTTTAAAGGCAGTCCAGAGAGGCTGAGAAGGTACTGGTGAAGCAACATGTATTTTTGTGCGCAAAAATGCGGTCGTTGCGTTATTTCAACATGCAAACTTTTCAACCCTCTATCATTTTTAATGTAGAGGGTTTTTCTTTTGCCTTGAAACACAGTACGACAAACAGGAAGGAGAAGAAAAGGATGCCACAAGTTACAGAGCTTTTAGACGGCCCATCGATGAACCGAGCGATTACGCGCATTGCCCATGAAATTATTGAGCGCAATAAAGGAATTGATGAAGTCATCATTGTCGGGATTAAAACGCGAGGCGCTTACTTAGCAAAACGTTTATCGGAGCGCATTGCTCAAATCGAAGGTAAAAAAGTACGTACAGGCGAGCTAGACATTACGCTGTACCGAGACGATTTATCAACGAAATACGAAAACGAAGAAGCGCAAGTACAGCAAGTCGATATTGCTCATATTGTTAGCAACCAAAAAGTCATTTTAGTAGATGATGTGTTATATACAGGTCGTACAGTACGCGCTGCACTTGATGCGGTGATGGATTTAGGGCGACCTTCTCAAATTCAGTTAGCCGTTTTAGTAGACCGCGGTCATCGTGAGCTGCCGATTCGAGCAGATTACGTCGGAAAAAATGTTCCAACGGCGGGGCATGAGCGTATTGTCGTAAAATTAGATGAAGTGGACGGCCAAGATGTCGTACTGATCCATCGCGATTAATTGAATGAAATGAGGAACAAATTATGTCCAATAAACCAGTGTTAGACATCCATGACAAACCAACACCATTGCAGCTAGTAACACTTAGTTTTCAGCATTTGTTCGCTATGTTTGGTTCAACAATTTTAGTACCAAAGCTAGTAGGATTAGACGCAGCAATTGCCCTGTTAACGAGCGGGATTGCGACAATCATCTTCCTACTCATTACACAATTTAAAGTACCCGCTTACTTAGGTTCATCGTTTGCGTTTATCGCACCGATTATTACGGTCGCAAGCTTAGACGCATCAGGTGTTGCCATTAACCCTGGCAACGCGATGATCGGCTCGATGGCAGTCGGAATCACCTATGCGCTCGTGTCGCTCCTCATATGGAAGGTAGGCTATAAATGGTTAATGGCGCTACTACCACCAATCGTCGTGGCACCAGTCATTATCGTCATCGGTCTTGGCTTAGCAGGCACAGCAGTCGATCTGGCGATGAATATTACAGTAAACGATGTAAAGCAATATAGCGTGCTACATTTCTCAGCGGCGCTTGTGACATTGTTTGCGGCAATTATCTTTAACGTATACTTCAAAAACATTTTAAGTGCGATGCCGATTTTACTCGGCTTAATCGTCGGCTACCTTTACTCGGTGATGATTGGCATTGTCGATTTCACAGCGGTCAAGGAAGCAAACTGGATTGAAATGCCAAACTTCTTAATTCCAGGTGTGCATTACGAGCTAAACGTGACAGCGACGATTTTAGCGGCGATGCTACCGATTGTCATTGTTACCATTTCAGAGCATATCGGGCATCAGCTCGTGCTAGGGAAAGTCGTGAACCGCAATTACATTAAAGACCCAGGCTTACATCGTTCATTGCTCGGTGATGGTTTAGGAACATTCGTTAGTGCATTAATCGGCGGCCCACCGAAAACGACGTACGGTGAAAACATCGGCGTGCTTGCGATTACGAAAGTATATTCGGTGTACGTGATTGCAGGGGCGGCAGTTGTCGCAATGCTCATCGCTTTCTTAGGAAAAATGATGGCGTTAATTTCAACAATCCCAACAGCAGTGCTTGGAGGTATTTCGATTTTATTATTCGGGATTATCGCATCAAGCGGGCTACGCATGTTCGTTGAAAGTAACGTAGACTTTGGCAACAACCGCAACATGGTCATCGCTTCTGTTATTTTAGTCATCGGAATCGGTGGTGCGAAGCTAGAGCTGTTTGACGGCGCGTTCGTCATGTCAGGCATGGCGTTAGCAGCAGTAGTCGGTGTTGTGCTGAACTTAGTGTTACCAGGGCGCGAAAAAGGTGTAACGGACGCACATGATTATTAATAACTAGCAAAAACTAAATAAAACCTTTTAAAGATTGTCCAGAGAGGCAAAGAAGGGGAACTTGCAAAAAAAGCACATCAAAACGATGCTGCCTTAGCTTGTTGCACCCTGAAATGCCTCACTTTCTAAAAAGTGGGGTATTTTTTTACACAAAACCGTACAAAAATTCATCAATCTGTAAAGTGTGAATTGTCTAAATTCATTTATACTATAGAATAGTACGAAGCGATTTCAAATTGGAGGCGCAAGCGATATGAAAAACTTATTGTCGATGGAACATTTAACAAAAGAAGAAATTTTACACATCATTGCACGAGCTGCTGCATTTGAAAATGGGGAAGCAGCACAGCTAAACCGTACATACAATGTAGCGAACTTATTTTTTGAGCCGAGTACGCGTACGAAAACGAGCTTTGAAATGGCAGAGCGCCGCGTCGGCTGTGAAGTCATTCCGTTTGATGCAGGATTTTCTAGTGCATTAAAGGGCGAAACGATGTACGATACAGTGAAAACGTTAGAAATGATTGGTATTGACGCTGTAATCATTCGCGCAAAAGAGGATGAGTATTACAACGAGCTACTTGAAGGCATTGAATGCGCAGTCATTAACGCAGGAGACGGAGCGGGGCAGCATCCATCACAGTGCTTGTTAGATTTATACACAATTTATAAAGAATTTGGCAAGTTTGATGGGTTAAACATTACGATCGTTGGTGACATTTCGCATAGCCGCGTAGCTAAATCGAACGCCAATGCATTAACGCGACTAGGGGCGAATGTTCGCTTCTTATGCCCAGCAGAATGGGCGGGCGATTTTGAGGCGGCGCATAGCTGGGAAGATGTGCTAGAAGATAGCGACGTCATTATGCTACTACGTATTCAGCACGAGCGTCATGCCGTGAGTAAAAACTTCTCAAAGGACGGCTATCATGAGGAGTTCGGCTTAACGCCAGCACGCGAAAAGCGCATGAAGCAAGGGGCAATCATTATGCACCCGGCGCCGATTAACCGCGACGTTGAAATTGCAGATGAGCTAGTCGAATGTGAACGTTCACGCATTTTTGCGCAAGTACGAAATGGTGTGTTTGCCCGCATGGCGATTTTAGAAACGATTTTAAAGGAGAGAGCATAAATGACAACTTTCGTAACGAATATTCAAATCGTAAAAGAAGGCAATGAGTTAGTAACGTCTAGCATTACAATCGAAAATGGCAAAATTACAGCAATCGGTGGCGAGCAACCAGCAAACGCTGAAGTAATCGACGGCAAAGGCTATGTTGTATCACCAGGTTTTGTCGATGTACATACACATTTACGCGAGCCAGGCTTTGAGCATAAAGAAACGATCGCAACAGGAACAGCTTCAGCAGCTAAGGGCGGCTTCACAACAATTTGTGCAATGCCAAACACGAAGCCAGTACCAGATTCAGTAGAAAATATGCAGCTAATTAACGGCTTAATCGAAAAGAGCGCAGTTATCCGCGTCCTTCCATACGGCTCACTGACAAAAGACATTTCAGGTGAAGTGAAAACGAACATGGAAGAGTTAAAAGCAAACGGCGCAGTAGCATTCTCAGATGACGGCGTTGGTATTCAATTAGCATCAACAATGTATGAGCAAATGCAGCAAGCAGCAAAACTTGACGCAGTTGTTGTTGCACACTGTGAAGATAACTCACTTATTTATGAAGGGGTTATGCACGAAGGTACACGTAACAAGGAGCTTGGCTTACCAGGTATTCCATCAATTTGTGAGTCAGTACAAATTGCGCGTGACGTATTACTTGCAGAAGCAGCAGGCGCTCGCTACCACGTTTGTCACGTATCGACGAAAGAATCAGTACGTGCCGTGCGCGACGCAAAAGCAGCAGGCATTAAAGTAACAGCTGAGGTTTGTCCACACCACTTATTATTAGAAGAAATGGACATTCCATCAGATGACGCAAACTGGAAAATGAACCCGCCGTTACGTGCAGCAGATGATAAAGATTCATTACATGCGGCATTACTTGACGGCACGATCGACTGTATCGCAACAGACCACGCACCACATACGGTAGAAGAAAAGTGCTGCGGCATGGTTGGCGCACCGTTTGGTATCGTAGGTTTTGAAACAGCATTTCCACTGTTATATACGCAGTTCGTAAAAACAGGAAAATGGACGCTTCAGCAGTTAATCGACTGGATGAGCGTAAAAGCAGCACAGATTTTTGACTTACCATACGGAACATTAGAAGTAGGCGCTTCAGCAGACTTCGTGTTAATTGACTTAGAGGCAGAAAAAACAGTTGATGCAGAAGGCTTTGTATCAAAAGGTCGCAACACACCATTCAATGGCTGGGTAGCACAAGGCTGGCCGATGATGACAATTTTTGAAGGTAAGATCGTATACGAGGAGGCGCAATAATGACAAAACGTTTATTAATTTTAGAAGATGGTACAGTATTTACCGGCGAAGCGTTCGGTAGCACAGATGCAAGTAAAGGTGAAGTTGTATTCACAACAGGTATGACAGGTTACCAAGAAACAATTTCAGACCCATCATTTTACGGGCAAATCGTTACATTAACATACCCACTTGTAGGGAACTACGGTATTAACCGTGATGACTTCGAATCAATTACACCAGCAATCCGCGGATTCGTTGTACGTGAATTAGAAGAGCATCCATCAAACTTCCGTAAAGATTCTTCACTTGGTGATTACTTAGCATCAAAAGACATCCCAGGTATTCAAGGAATCGATACGCGTAAATTAACGCGCATTATCCGTGCAAAAGGTGCAGTGCGTGCATATTTATCAGAAGCGGGCGCAGATGTGAACGTAGACGAAATCGTAGCACAATTACAAGCAACACCACATATTACACATCACGTAAAAGAAGTATCACCAAAAGCAGCGTACCCATCACCAGGTCGTGGCAAGCGCGTCGTTGTAATTGACTTTGGTATGAAGCACGGGATTTTACGCGAATTAAACAAACGTGACTGTGACGTGTTAGTTGTTCCTTACAACACACCAGCATCAGAAATTTTAGCATGGCATCCAGACGGCATTATGCTTTCAAACGGCCCTGGTA
>JAXJTE010000167.1:0-2707 GCA_036309765.1 Caryophanon sp.
CGAAAGGAGATAGGCTACATGACAAACATTACACCTGAACAATTGTATGAATACGGTCGCACGGAAAAAAAGGAATTCTTAAAACGATGGGGTTACTGGCCATGCTCGATTGCGGAATACAACGACGTGTCGCTCTACTGCGTGAAATTGTACTTCCAACAACGCTCGACGAAGGAAATTGTGCAGCTGTTAAAGGAGCAGCTCGATGCAGATTACGAAATTAACGACATTGAAAACAGCTATGTGCACTTGCATTGCTTGTATGAACGTGAAGATACAGGTGGACAGCTTTCACTTGATCTGAAGCTTTCGACGCTATTAAATCGCTATGAAACGTGTGAAGTTCACTGGCTTGGGTAACAGAGGGCGTTAATTAGCAGCGATGTTAATTAACGCCTTTCTTTTGGGTATACATAGACGAAGGAGGAACTGTGAATGACATTACACGAACGCGTTTTACTGCTAGATGTGTTGGAAATTTTGAAAAAGCATTCAAACGAGCAGCACACGTTCACGCAAAAGCAAGTAATCGACAAGCTACAAGAAAACGAGCATTATGAGTTTGTGCAGCGAAAGACGGTGAAGCATGCGCTACAAAAGCTGCGAGACTACGGCTTTGTTGACGCAAAAGCATATCCGCGCAACGTGAAAAATCAACAGACGGGCGAAATTGAGGAAATTACGGTGTACCGAGATTATTATTACAAGCCGCCATTTTCTGAACAGGAGCTGCATTTACTCATCGATGGCATTTTGTTTTCGAAACATGCGACATATAGTATGAAGCAAGCGCTCATTGAAAAGCTTGAAAATTTAACGAGTGAGCATTTCAAGTCGCGCAAAAGCGATATGATTGCCGACGATGGCATCGGATTAACAGATGCGCAGCTATTTCAAAATATAGGCAAGCTAAACGAGGCAATGAGCACGTCCAAAAAAGTCATATTTTCGTACAATCGTTACGTCGTCAATGCGCGCTATGAGCTGTTGTTTGAGCAAGAGAAAACACGTGACGGGCAAGTGAGGCAGTACGTCATTAATCCGTATCAGATGGTGGCGACGAACGGACGGTATTACGTCATTTGTAACAATGACCGCTTCGATAACATGTCGTATTACCGCATCGATCGTATGTCTCATATCGTTGTACAGGAAGAAGCGGTGAAGCCCATTAAGACGCTTCCAGGTTATGAAAAAGGCTTGCACATGCCCGAGCATATGCAGCAGCACCTATATTTATTTTCAGGCGAGCTCATTACGGCGTCGATTCGCTTTCAAAAGAAACGATTAACGGAATTCGTCGATTGGTTCGGCACAACACAGCCGTACTTTTCAAATCAAACGACTGACGACATTACCGCAACAATTCGCGTCAATTACAACGCGCTTCGCAAATGGGCGCTGCAATACGGCTTATACTTCCGTGTCACCGAGCCCGCGCAGCTTGTGGATGATATAAAGGCGGATATTGAGCAAGTGTGCGGGAATTATTTTCAATAGGAATGGATTTATGATTTCGACGCTTTCGTATAGTGCTGAATAATTGCTTGTTTTAATTCACGTGAAGTTATTTGACAATCTTCATATTGCTTCAACAAATGTTGTGTAAATTCAGTTGGCCTTCCACCGTTTATTGCCGCAATTGCAATGGCAGATTGAGTTTGTTTGCGGCGATCTAGTTGTGAACAATTTTTCATAAGGTGTCTCCTTTCCTAAAAATCAATTATGGCATCATCGTATAACAAAAGGGAATGCCCAATATGTAGACATTCCCTTTTGCCGAGTCTTCTCGGTAGTTTCTTCTGAAGGGACTACCTTTCTCTTTTATCATTGTATTATTGTTCCGAAATTCGTTTTTACGTTATTGGTTTTTTCTTTTATGGTATCTAGGGTATAGTGAAGTAAAAATTGTTACGAATAAAGAACGGAGGAATCGTATGAATACGAATCAAGCAAGTACGAAAATGATTGTTGCGCGTAATTTGAATGCATACATTGACGCTTCTGGAAGGTCTCCATCATGGATTATGAGTAAAACAGGCATGTCGAAGTTAATGTATGATAAGTTACTGAAAGGTGAAGGAGATTTGGATAAGCATTTAGAAGCGATTATGGAGTTGTTTGGCATTGATGATCCTTTTTATTTTCATAAAACTGATTTTGTAGCGCCAAAAAGCATAGAGGAGTTGCGAAAAGAATCAGATATGGCAATGTTAGCTATGGAAAATTATCCTGTACTACATAGTGAAGAGCATGAATTTAGCGAAACGCTTGAAATTTTAACTGATTTTATCGATATGATGGAATTTTTGAAAAATAGCAGCAGTAGTAGCCGATACGTATTTGAAGAATAGCTGCAAAAGGAGTAAGCCAACTGATTTCAAAGGAAGGAATGTCATAACAAAAGGGAACGCCTACATATTCGGCATTCCCTTTTTTCGTTTATTTCAGCAATTTCTTGCGCTGTGTGAACTTGCTGCGGTTCGCGAATGGCTTGCGTTGTGCGAAGCTTTGTTGCATGCGTTTTTTACGTTGCAGGAACGCTTGCTGCTTCCAGTTAGCTGTTTCGTTCACTTCAACGATTGGTGTTTCGTGTACGTCAGCGGCTTCGTTTGATTCCGTAATTTCTACTGTTTCAGCAACTTCAGCCTCGATTGGTTCGGCAACTGCTGTCGTGGCTTTTGCTTGCATGACGTTTTGTGTATGC
>JAXJTE010000168.1:0-114194 GCA_036309765.1 Caryophanon sp.
TAGCTGCTGAATGTGCTGAGAGACAGTCGGCTGCGAGCAAAATAAGCGCTTTGCCGTTTCCGTGAACGATTTACATTCAGCGAGTATCATAAATGTTTTATAACGATCGGTCATTGCTTATACGCTCCTTTTGTTGAAATGAATGCCGCTACTCACGCAATGCGGCACGCTTTCGTCTTGTTCGACTATAAATGACGAAAACATATGACATTATAACTAACTATGCCACCGTCTTATCAAAATTTCGAGCGATTTGCTTAGAATGAATTAGAAAAATGCGTAGTTTCAATAGTATTATTACATTTTCTAATAGAAGTCACGCTCATTGTACAGTATTTACGTAAAATTTCCTTCCCGTTCAATATGGACAAAACAAAAAAGGGGCTACACAATAAGCCGAAACTTATTGCGTAGCCCCTCGTAATTATTTAGAAATGATATGGATTGGGTTGCCTAGTAATACTTCAGCCGTTTCCATTGTAATTTCACCTAACGTTGGGTGAGCGTGGATTGTTAACGCGATATCTTCTGCTGTCATACCAGCTTCGATAGCTAAGCCCATTTCAGCGATCATATCAGATGCACCTGCACCTACGATTTGAGCACCGATTAATAAGCCGTCTTCTTTACGCGCAACTAATTTCACGAATCCTTCTGTTTGGTTTAGTGCTAATGCACGACCGTTTGCAGCGAATGGGAATTTCGCAGCTGTTACGTCGAATCCTTCAGCTTTTGCTTGCTCTTCGTTGTAACCTACAGTAGCCATTTCTGGATCTGTGAAGCATACTGCTGGAATTGCTAAGTAATCAACTACTGATGGTTCACCAGCGATTGCTTCAGCAGCAACTTTACCTTCGTATGATGCTTTATGTGCAAGTTGAGGACCAGAAACGATGTCGCCGATTGCATAAATGTTTGGTACTGATGTACGGCATTGTTTATCAACTTCTAATAAACCGCGCTCTGCAAACTTAATACCAACTTCTTCTAAGCCCATTTCGTCAGTGTTTGGACGACGACCTACAGTTACTAATACGTAGTTCGCTTCCACTGATTTTTCTTCGCCGTTAGCTTCGTATTTCACGATTACGCCATTAGCTGTTTCTTCAACGCCTTTAGCTGATGCGCCAACGATTACTTCAACGCCTTTAGCTTTTAAGCCTTTTTTAACAACTGCTGTCATTTGTTTTTCGAAACCAGCTAAAATGTCTTGACCGCCTTCGATAATTGTTACTTGAGAACCTAAGTTAGCGTAAGCAGAACCTAGCTCAGTACCGATGTAACCACCACCGATTACAACTAATTTCTCTGGTACTTCAGGGAATGCTAAAGCACCTGTAGAAGAAACTACGCGCTCAGTGAATTTGAATGTTGGAATCTCGATTGGACGAGAACCCGTTGCGATGATTGCGTTTTTGAATGTGTAAGTTTGAGCGCTTTCGCCGTTAATTACACGTACAGTGTTCGCGTCTACGAAGTAAGCTTCACCTTCAACTACGTCAATTTTGTTGCCTTTTAATAAAGAGCTTACGCCGCCAGTTAATTTTTTAACTACGCCGTCTTTGAATGCTTGTGCTTTTGACCAGTCAAGCTTCACGTCTGCAATAACACCCATATCATCTGAATGTTTTGCATGCTCGTAACGGTGACCTACAGAAATTAATGCTTTTGATGGGATACAACCAACGTTTAAGCATACACCGCCGATTGTGCCACGCTCAACAACTGTTACTTTTTGTCCTGTTTGTGCTGCACGAATTGCTGCAACGTATCCTCCAGGACCTGATCCTACTACTAAAGTATCTAACTCGATTGGGAAATCTCCTACTACCATAATGTATTATGCCTCCATTAATAAAAGTTCTGGCTCACTTAACAAACGCTTTAAATAATTTAAAGCATTTTGCGCCGTGGCACCATCGATCATTCGATGGTCAAAGCTCAATGATAATGCTAACACATGTGCACCTACAATTTCACCATTTTTTATTACAGGTTTCTCAGAAATTCGTCCGATGCCTAAAATTGCGACCTCTGGATGGTTAATTACTGGCGTAAACCATTGACCACCTGCCGAGCCAATATTCGTAATCGACATCGATGCGCCTTTCATTTCATGCGGTGCAAGCTTGCCGTCACGTGCTTTCGTTGCTAAATCGTTAATTTCATTTGATAAGGCAAAAATCGATTGGCGATCCGCGTGCTTAATTACAGGAACGAGCAAGCCTTTTTCTGTATCGGCTGCAATGCCTACATTATAATAATGTTTTTGAATAATTTCTTGTGTCGCGTCATCTAATGAGCGATTAAACTCAGGGAACTTGCGTAATGTTGCGACTAACGCCTTCACAACATACGGTAAGTACGTTAATTTCACGCCTTGCTCCGCTGCCATATCCTTGAACTTTTTACGATGTGCGACAAGCTCCGTTACGTCTACTTCGTCCATTAACGTAACATGCGGTGCTGTTTGCTTCGAGTGTACCATCGCTTTTGCAATCGCACGACGAATACCAGACATTTTTTCGCGAGTTTCTGGGAATTCCCCTTCAAGTACGACTGGTGCTGCTTGTGGCGCTGTCGTTTCCTCGACTGCCGCTTCGTCTACTTGCGGTGCTTCGACAGCTACTTGTTGTCCACCACTTGCGAACGTTTCGATATCTTCTTTCATAATGCGCCCGTTTTTACCTGAGCCTGCTACGTCTTGAATATTAATGCCTTGCTCACGCGCAAACTTACGCACAGATGGCATTGCGATGACGCGCTTTGTTGCATCCGCTTCAGTTTCAGTTGGTACTGACTTTACTTCTACTGGTGCTTCTGTCGTCGCGGCTGCCTTTTCTTCCGCATGCTCGTCGCCTTTAAGCTTTAAGTCCTCATAGCCTGGTGCGTCTAAACGAATGAGTATATCGCCAACAACCGCTACTGTACCCTCGCCTACAAGCACTTCCTCTACTGTACCCTCTACTGGAGAAGGAATTTCAACGACTGCTTTGTCGTTTTGCACTTCACATAAAATGTCGTCCTCTTTTACAGTGTCGCCTGCTTTAACGAACCATTTAACGATTTCGCCCTCGTGGATGCCCTCGCCAATGTCCGGTAGTCTGAATTCAAATGCCAATGCTCTTCACCTCGTCCAATTAGAATGTTAAAACTTTTTTCGCTGTTTCATATACGTCTTTATATGTCGGTAACCATACACCCTCTGCTTGTGGGAATGGATAAATTGTATCTGGAGCTGCTACGCGCAGTACAGGTGCTTCTAGTGAAAGAATGGCACGCTCGGTAATTTCTGCTACGACGTTCGCTGCAATACCTGCTTGCTTTTGTGCCTCTTGTACGACGATTGCGCGGTTTGTTTTTTCAACCGATGCGATAATTGTTTCGATATCAAGCGGCTGAATTGTACGTAAGTCGATTACTTCAACCGAGTGCCCTTCCTTTTCAAGCTCCTCAGCTGCCTTTAATGATTCATGCACCATTAAACCGTATGCGATGATCGTTAAATCTGCTCCTTCACGCTTCACAGCTGCTTTCCCTAAAGGAATTGTGTATGATTCTTCCGGCACTTCTTCACGGAACGAGCGATATAGCTTTAAGTGCTCTAGGAAAATAACTGGGTCGTTATCGCGAATCGACGAAATAAGTAGCCCTTTTGCTTCGTAAGGCGTTGATGGTACAACAACTTTTAAGCCTGGTTGCTGCGCCATTAACCCTTCTAATGAATCCGAGTGCATTTCTGGTGTGTGTACGCCGCCACCAAACGGAGAACGAATCGTTACCGGTGCGTTGTATACGCCGCCTGAACGGTAGCTCATACGCGCAAGTTGGCCACTAATTGAGTCCATTACTTCATAGACGAAGCCGAAAAACTGAATTTCTGGTACGGGACGGAAGCCTGTTAACGATAAACCAATCGCTAAGCCGCCGATACCTGATTCTGCAAGTGGCGTATCAAATACACGCTCTTCACCGAATTCTTTTTGTAAACCTTCTGTTGCGCGGAATACACCGCCGTTTACGCCAACGTCTTCACCGAATACAAGCACGTTTTCATCGTCTCGTAGCTCGCAACGTAATGCATCTGTAATTGCTTGAATCATCGTCATTTGTGCCATCGCTTATTTCGACTCCTTCTCTAAGTAAATTTTTAGCTGCTCTTGTAAGTTGTATGGTAAGTCGCCGCGGTGCATGTTTTGAATTAACTCCGAAACTTTTTGCTTTGGCGCTTTGTCTGCTTCTTTAATGGCTTCTTTAATTTCTTCCTTCGCACGTTCGATGACTGCTTCTTCCTTTGCCTCATCCCATAAACCTTTTGCTTCTAGGAACTTGCGGAAGCGCACGATTGGGTCTTTTACTACCCATTCGTTATCCGTATCTGTCGTACGGTAGCGCGTCGGGTCGTCCCCTGCCATCGTATGTGGGCCGTAGCGGTAGCAAAGCGTCTCGATTAATGTCGGGCCGCCGCCTGCAACTGCTCGGTCACGCGCATCTTTCGTTACTTTATAAACGGCTAATGGATCCATGCCGTCTACGTATACAGACGGAATGCCTGCTGCAATCCCTTTTTGCGCGAGCGTCTTTGCAACTGATTGCACTTTACGCGGCGTTGAAATCGCAAATTGGTTGTTTTGAATGAAGAAAATTGCTGGCGTTTGCTGTGCCCCTGCAAACGTAATCCCTTCATAGAAATCCCCTTGCGATGAACCGCCGTCACCTGTGTACGTTACCGCTACTGCGTCCGCTTTACGCTTTTTCAGACCAAGTGCTACACCTGCTGCTTGAATGTACTGCGCCCCAATAATAATTTGTGGTGCTAATACGTTTACTCCCTCTGGCGCTTGGTTGCCGATGAAATGTCCGCGCGAGAATAAAAACGCCTTTGATAACGGTAAGCCGTGCCATACAATTTGAGGTACATCTCGGTAACCTGGTAAAATCCAGTCTTGCTTTTCAAGTGCGAAGTGTGACGCGATTTGCGACGCCTCTTGCCCTGCTGTCGGTGCGTAGAAGCCTAAGCGCCCTTGACGGTTTAATGAGATTGAGCGTTGATCTAATACGCGTGTATACACCATGCGCGTCATTAACTCAACTAGCTGCTCGTCTGAAAGCTGTGGCATTTCCGCCTCGTTTACGATTTCGCCTTCCTCATTTAAAATTTGGAACAATTCAAATTTACTTTCGATTTCTTCCACTAACGCTTTTGGGTCAAATTTGTTGTTTTCCGCCATCGTTTCCAGCTCCTTTTAATTTATCTGTATTATATTTTTTCGAATTTAAATTAGTACAACCTTTATCTATTTTGAAGTATACGCTACAGAACTTCATCGGTCAATCGAGAAATATAAGCAAAAATCACATTTTTTCTCGACTTAACATCGCGACGTAAACTGTATTATTCTGTATCATAAAAATTTTAATTCTGTATTATAACAATATTTATTTACGAAAAAGTGACATGATTTATCACACGATTCGTTTCGTCGTGTTGTATACTAAATGCACAAGAAATGAAAGGAAGTATGCAAAATGATTACAATGGATGACATTATTCGTGAAGGTCACGAAACGCTGCGTACAAAAGCGGCAGAAATGACATTCCCATTAACAGCTGAGGAACGCCAACTTGCAGCCGATATGATGGAGTTTTTAGTCAATAGCCAAGATCCAATCATGGCTGAAAAATACAATTTACGTGGAGGCATTGGCTTAGCAGCGAACCAAGTAAACGTCGCTAAGCGCTTGTTCGCCCTACATTTAACAGACGAAAAGGATGAACAGATAAGCTTCGTTGCAATCAACCCGAAAATCGTCAGCCATTCTGTTGAGCAAACGTACATTACGTCTGGTGAAGGTTGCTTATCAGTAGACCGCAACGTGCCTGGTTATGTACCTCGCTACGCCCGTATTACAGTGAAGTTTAAAGACGTAGACGGCAACGAGCATAAAATTCGTTTATCAGGCTTACCTGCCATCGCATTCCAACACGAGCTTGACCATTTAAACGGCGTCATGTTTTATGACCGCATTAACGATAAAGACCCGTTTGGACCAATCGACAATAGCACGCCGTTTGAACGCGCGTAAAAAAAGCCGCTGTTGTTCTTGTTCCACCGTGGCATACTATTCAAACACACAAAAGGTGTACTCGAAAAAATTTCGAGTACACCTTTTGTCATTTAAATTAACTTCAGCATGCGCATTGCCTGCGACAGCCCTTCGTCATCTACGTGTGCAACGACGTAATCGGCCGCTGCTTTCGCTTTTTTATGCCCGTTACCTAAGCAAACACCAATGCCTGCTACTTGAAGCATTTCAACATCGTTTAAGCCGTCACCAAACGCAATGACGTCTTCCATCGAAAATCCAAGACGCTCCGCAAGCTTTTGAATGCCACGCGCTTTGGAGCCAGCTTTCGGCAACACGTCGCATGATGCTTCGTGCCAGCGCACAAGCTGCACGTAATCGAAGCGCTCTGTATATATACGCTCTTGCTCGACTGGTGTGTATAGCAACAGCTGATACACTGGATTGTTTTTAAAGTAATTTGCTTCGACGCGCGGGTACGGATATTTCAGCGTGCCAAGTGACGCTCCGATGCCGTCGTGATTCGGCACAGACGCAATCATTTCCGTTGCGGTCATGAAAACGACTGGCTCATTGCGGCTAGCGGCAAACGCGATAATGTCGTGTTGCTGCTCCTTCGTTAACTCGTCGGTGAAAATAATGTCGCCCTCATGCACGACGTATTGCCCGTTGTATGTCACGAACGTGTCAATTGCGAGTTCTCGGCGCAGTTCGTTAATCATAAATGGGCCGCGACCTGTTGCAATCGCTACAAGATGCCCGTTTTCCTTTGCTCGGTGAATCGCTTCCTTTGTGGCGTACGATAATTGCTTTTTACTGTTATACAATGTACCGTCTACATCGAAAAATAATAATTTGTTTGTCATGCTTAAGCTCCTTACTCTATTTCAAAAGATTTGTCAATTATTTCGTTCTTTACTTATTTGATTTTTTAGATTATACTATTATTAAGTAAGGAGTGATTCGCCATGTTAAAACGATTAAAACGTAAGATTTTGAGACGACTTAATGGCATCCTTAATAAAAAAACAATCGCATAGCCTGCGAAAAATGATGTGTATTCTTTTTCCTTTGATGGAGTTGCTTACGAAAAAAGCAACTCCTTTCTTTATTTTAAGGTAGCCGCGTGATAATATAAAGGAAATGCATTAATTTTTAGGCGAGGTTGTGCCATAATGCAATAATACTGAACGTTTTAAAGGAGCGTAAAACATGATTTACAAAGTTTATTACCAAGAAGATGCGCAGGAAGTACCAGTTCGCGAAAACACAAAAAGCCTATACTTAGAGGCAACAAACGAGCGCGATGTTCGTAACAAACTAAAAGACCGCAAATACAACATCGAGTTCATTCAACTGCTTGAAGGCAACTACTTAACGTACGAGCAGGCAAGCCCGAACTTCAAATTGGAGAATATTTAGTCCTGATGAAATTTGTAAAAAATGATCAGGCTGCTGTTTTCGCACTTGGCGGACTAGGCGAAATCGGTAAAAATACGTACGGCATTCAATTCCAAGATGAAATCGTTTTAATCGATGCTGGCATCAAATTCCCAGAGGATGACCTTTTAGGAATTGATTACGTCATTCCAGACTATACGTACTTACAGCGCAATGTAGACAAAATTAAAGGGTTATTCATTACACACGGACACGAGGACCATATCGGTGGGATTCCTTATTTATTACGTCAAATTAACGTGCCGGTATATGGTGGTAAATTAGCATTAGGTTTACTGCGTAACAAATTAGACGAACATAATTTATTACGCACGACGAAGCTAATTGAAATTCAAGAAGAAGACATCATTAAATTCCGTAAAACATCTGTAAGCTTTTTCCGTACGACACACAGTATTCCAGACGCATTCGGAGTCGTTGTTAAAACACCACCTGGTAATATCGTACATACAGGTGACTTTAAATTTGACTTCACACCAGTTGGTCAGCCAGCGAACTTAACGAAAATGGCTGAAATTGGGAGCGACGGCGTACTTTGTTTACTATCGGATAGTACAAACGCAGAAGTACCAAACTTTACAATGTCAGAGCGCAAAGTTGGCGAAAGCATTCACGATATTTTCCGCACAGTGGACGGTCGTATTATTTTCGCTTCATTCGCTTCAAACATTGACCGTTTAAAGCAAGTAACAGATGCAGCGGTAGAGCACGGACGTAAAATCGCAGTATTCGGTCGTTCAATGGATAACGCGATCACAATCGGACGTGAATTAGGCTACATTACTGCACCGAAAGAGACATTTATCGATGCACAAAGCTTAAACCGTTTACCAGCAAACGAAGTAATGATTTTATGTACAGGCTCTCAAGGTGAACCGATGGCGGCGTTATCACGTATCGCAAACGGTACGCATCGACAAATTCAAATTCAGCCTGGCGACACAGTCATTTTCTCATCTTCACCAATCCCTGGTAACACAGGTAGCGTAAACAAAATTATTAACTTACTTTACCGTGCAGGCGCTGACGTTATTCACGGCAAATTAAACAACATTCACACATCTGGTCACGGTTCACAAGAAGAGCAGAAGTTAATGCTTCGTTTAATGAAGCCTAAGTTCTTCATGCCAATCCACGGTGAGTACCGCATGTTAAAAATGCATACGACGCTTGCTGTTGATTGTGACGTACCAGAAGAAAACACATTCGTGATGGAAAATGGTGACGTGCTAGCATTAAGTGCGAAAGAAGCACATGTAGCAGGTCGCATTCCTTCAGGCGATGTGTATATCGACGGTAGCGGTATTGGCGACATCGGCAATATCGTGCTACGCGACCGACGCATCCTTTCAGAAGAAGGCTTAGTGATCGTTGTCGTAAGCGTTGATATGAAAAAACAAAAAATCGTTTCAGGCCCAGACATTATCTCACGCGGTTTCGTGTACATGCGCGAATCTGGCACGATGATCAACGAAGCACAAAAAATGCTGAACCATCACCTACAAGCGACGGTTCAATCAAAAGACGTGCAATGGACTGAGTTAAAGAACGATATTACCGACGTACTCGGACCTTACTTATTTGAGAAAACGAAACGTCGTCCAATGATTTTACCGATCATTATGGAAGTATAAAATAATGGGCTATGCGAAAAGTCGATGTTGACTGTTCGCATAGCCTTTTTTTGTTTCATCATTTTTCTGTAAGTTGTGTACGCTCTACTGCGCAAAAACGCTTACACTTGTTTTCTTTAGGCGATTGTAAACGAACAGCGCTGTTTAAACTTGCACCGTCCCGCGTATTATATATATATAAAGGAGGCGTTTTACATATGAAAACACCCTACCCGATGAAAAAACTCATCCCACAAGCACTGCAAGCCATTTTAAACTTTTCACTCGCCGTTTTGGCACTTGTACTCGTCTTTTTAATGCTGCGTGAACTAATTGGCTTCATTATCGCGCTGTTTCAAGCAGACAACTATGACTACAAAGATGTGCTAGCAGACATTTTAGTATTTTTCCTATACTTCGAGTTCATTACGATGATTGTGAAATATTTCAAAGAGGACTATCACTTCCCGCTTCGCTATTTCATTTACATCGGCATTACCGCAATGATTCGCTTAATTATCGTTGAACATGATGACCCGATGCATACGCTGTTGTTTGCGCTCGTTATTTTAGTGCTCATCATTGGCTACTTCATCATTAACATGACACCACGCCAGCGCCCGACAGCACCGACGAAAACAACAATTGAAAAAGAATCGTAAAAAAGCGATGCGCTCACAAATTGGCGCACCGCTTTTTTTAATGCATTGCTCGCTGTACGAAACGATTAATGTCTGTATCCGCACCGATGACGAGCAAAATATCGTCGCGTAAAATTTTGTCTGCCGGGTTTGGCGAAATGATAATTTGCATGCCGCGTTTAATGCCAATAATGTTGATGCCGTACTGTGCGCGAATATCAAGATCAATAAGTGAGTAGCCTGCAATCGCATCGTTTGCGCGAAGCTCCATAATCGAATGCTCATCGGACAGCTCTAAATAATCAAGCACCGTGTTTGACATTAAATTGTTCGCAATGCGGATGCCCATGTCGCGCTCTGGATGCACGACGAAATCCGCGCCAATTTTACGCAGCACTTTTTCGTGGTATTCATTTTGTGCCTTCACCGTAATTTTGGCGACGCCGTTTTCCTTCAGCATCAGCGTCGTTAAAATGCTCGCTTGAATATCCTCACCGATTGCGACGATGACGTGCTCAAACTCATGAATGCCAATTGATTTTAAGACATGTTCATCGGTCGTATCTGCTACAATCGCATTCGTCGCAACATGCATAAATTCATTGACGCGCTCTTCTTTAAAATCAATCGCCATGACATTTGCGCCTTGATCAATGAGTTCACGTACGATGCTGCTGCCGAAGCGCCCTAACCCAATCACTGCAAATTCTTTTTTCATACGTCTTCACAACTCCACATTATTTTTCTATTTTACCTAATCACTTTAACCTATTTATCACCGTTTACGCTATTTTCACCTCGTGATAGTTGAAAACACCTACCATATGTGTATAATGAAAACTGCATTTGTAAACTATATGTTTTGTTAAAGTAAACTCTAATTACTAACTGTTTATTTTTACTAAACTAAAATAAGGAGGCGTACTTTTTGCAAATTGGCAGCAAAATTAAATCGTTACGCTTACAAAAAGGGTTAACGCAAGAGGAGCTTGGTGAACGCACAGATTTAAGTAAAGGCTATATTTCTCAGCTAGAACGTGACTTAAACTCCCCTTCTATTGAAACGTTATTTTCGATTTTAGAGGTGCTCGGCTCAACACCGCGTGATTTTTTTGATGATGAAGTAAAAGAACAAAAAGTTGTGTATACAGAGGAAGACCAAACGAGCTTTATCGACGAAGAAAAAAAATATCATATTCGTTGGCTTATCCCAACGTCAAACGAAAAAGAAATGGAACCAGTCATTATTACGTTTGACAAACACGGTGAGTTCAAAACGTTCCCGCCATCACTTGCCGAAACGTTCGTGCATGTGCTTGAAGGAAAAATTCGCCTCACACTCGGGAATGAGCAGTTTATTGCAAATGAAGGAAATGCCGTATACTTCGATTGTAAAACGGCACATCAAATTACAAACGCAGCACAGCAACAAACAAAAATTTTATTAGTTACTACTCATTCATACTTATAGGAGGCTTTCGCATGACAAACGATACGATTATTCGCTTTGAAAACGTCACAAAATCTTACAACAGCAGCACGACTGTGTTAAAAGGCGTTAGTTTTGAGCTAGAGCGCGGCAAGTTTTATACGTTACTTGGTCCATCTGGCTGTGGCAAAACGACGATTTTACGCATTATTGCCGGATTTGAAACACCATCTACAGGAGATGTGTACTTTAACGACAAGCGCGTAAACGACGTACCGGCTAACGAGCGACAAGTGAACACCGTGTTCCAAGACTACGCATTATTCCCACATTTAAATGTGTTTGAAAACGTCGCATTCGGCTTACGTATTAAAAAGGTAAAGGAAGCTGAAATTAAAGAGCGCGTTGCAGAGGCGTTAAAATTCGTTAACTTATCAGGCTATGAATCACGCGAAATGAACGAAATGTCAGGTGGTCAACGTCAGCGTGTCGCGATTGCCCGTGCGATTGTCAACGACCCAGAAGTCATTTTACTAGATGAGCCGTTATCAGCGCTTGACTTAAAGCTGCGTACCGAAATGCAGTACGAGCTACGCGAATTACAGCAGCGCCTTGGCAAAACGTTTATTTTCGTTACGCATGACCAAGAGGAAGCCCTTGCGATGAGCGATGAAATTTTCGTTTTAAATGAAGGAAACATTCAGCAATCCGGCACACCAGTAGACATTTATGACGAGCCGATCAACCGCTTCGTTGCAGACTTTATCGGGGAATCAAACATTGTGGAAGGTACGATGATTGAGGATTATAAAGTGAAATTCGCGAGTAAAGTATTCGACTGTGTAGACGGTGGGATTAAGCCGAACGAAAAAATCGATGTTGTCATTCGCCCAGAGGATTTACACCTAACGACGGTCGAGGCTGGAAAAATTTCAGTGCGCGTTGATACGCAGTTATTCCGTGGTGTACATTATGAGCTTTCGACATACGATCAAGATGGCAACGAATGGCTCGTCCATTCATTAAAGCAGGCTGAAGTTGGTGCACAAGTAGGCCTAGATTTCGAACCAGAAGCCATTCACATTATGCGTTTAAACGAAACAGAAGAAGAGTTTGACGCACGCATTGAGGCATATACAGATGAAGTTTAAGTCTAAAGCGGCACTCCTTCCCTATTTATTTTGGATTGCCCTCTTCGTCATCGCACCAATCGGGCTGATTGCGTACTACTCGCTGCTCGATTTAAACGGAGACTTTACGCTTGCGAACTACAAAAACTTCTTTACATCAGCGTACTTAACGATGACGTTAACGAGCTTTTGGTACGCATTTTTAATTACGTTTTTCACGTTACTCGTGTCGTATCCAACCGCGTACTTTTTAACGAAAACGAAGCATAAGCAGCTTTGGCTCATGCTCATCATCATTCCATCATGGATTAACTTATTACTGAAAACGTACGCATTCATCGGCATTTTCGGCTTAAGCGGCCCAGTAAACGCGATGATTGAAGTGTTCGGCTTTGACCCGACGCAAATTTTATTTACAGACTTTAGCTTTATTTTCGTAGCGGTATATATTTTCATTCCGTTTATGATTATTCCAATTTTTAACGCGCTTGATGAGATGAACCCGTCACTTATTTACGCCGCTCGCGATTTAGGCGCATCTGCGTTTACAACGTTCCGCCGCGTCATTTTCCCACTGACAATTGAAGGTGTGAAAGCGGGTATTCAAGTGACATTCATTCCAGCGTTATCGCTATTTATGATTACACGCTTAATCGCCGGAAACAAAGTGATTACGCTCGGTACAGCAATCGAGCAACAATTCCTTGTCGCACAAAACTGGGGCATGGGTTCAACAATTGCGGTGTTCTTAATTTTAATTATGTTCGCGAGCATGCTGTTTACGCGCACGAAGAAAAAAGGAGGTCGAGCATAAATGCGTTCAACATTATCAACGTCAGCTAAAGTTTATTTAGCGCTCGTGTTTGTCATTTTATATGCGCCGATTTTCTATTTAATTTTCTTCTCGTTCAATAGCGGCGGCACGATGAACTCGTTTGAAGGATTTACGCTTGAGCATTACAAAGCGGTGTTTGACGACAATCGCCTGCTCATCATTTTAATTAACACGGTTATTGTAGCATTGTTATCTGCACTATTTTCAACAATTATCGGTACGCTTGGCGCAGTCGGCATCGTATCACTGCGCAACAAAAAAATGCATAAAACATTACTATCGCTTAACAACATTTTAATCGTTAGCCCAGACGTTGTCATCGGGGCAAGCTTTTTAATTTTATTCACGATGGTTGGGGTGAAGCTCGGCTTTACGTCGGTGCTCATTTCACATATCGCGTTTAGTATTCCAATCGTCGTGTTAATGGTATTACCTAAAATGCTAGAGATGAATACGAACTTAATCGATGCGGCGCTCGACCTTGGTGCAACGCGTCGTGACGTGTTAACGCGCGTTATTCTTCCGTACATTAAACCCGGTATTTTCGCCGGCTTCTTTATGGCACTCACGTATTCACTTGATGACTTCGCTGTTACGTTTTTCGTTACAGGTAACGGCTTTAGTACGTTATCCGTCGAAGTGTACTCGATGGCTCGCGCTGGTATTTCATTAACGGTCAACGCGATTTCAGGGCTAGTATTTATCGTGACGATTGCGATTGTCATTGGCTACTACTACTTCATGAGTCGCTCAAAGAAAACAAAGGAGGCGTAAACGATGAAATCTTTAATTAATGTAACAATTAGCATTTTAGTCGTTTGCGGGCTTCTATGGTTTGCGACGATTAAGCTCGATGCCTCTAGCTCTGCTGGTGGTGACGGCGTCTTAACGATTTACAACTGGGGCGAGTACATCGACCCTGAACTCATTACACAGTTTGAAGAAGAAACAGGCATCACGGTCATTTATGAAACGTTCGACTCAAACGAAGCAATGTTAACGAAAGTGCGTCAAGGTGGCTCAGCGTACGACATTTCTGTACCGTCTGAGTACACGATTGAAACGATGGTCGAAGAAGATTTATTACACGAAATCGATCACACGAAATTGCCGAACTTACAAAACATCGACAGCTATTATTTAGATTTACCATTTGACCCAAGCAATAAATACTCAATCCCGTACTTCTGGGGCACAGTCGGCGTCGTGTTCAATCCAAACGACATTCCAGAACACTTAACGTTTGAAACGTGGGAGCATTTATGGGACCCTGCGTTAAAAGATAAAGTGTTCTTAGTCGACGGCTCGCGTGAAGTGATGGGCATGGGCTTAAACAGCTTAGGCTACTCGCTAAACTCGCACGATGATGCCGAGCTACGTGAAGCAACAGAGCGCTTAAAATCATTAAACGGTAACGTCAAGGCGATTATCGGCGACGAGGTAACACCGCTGATGATTAACAACGAAGCAACGGTTGCTGTAACGTTCTCAGGTCAGGCAGCCGACATGATGTGGGAAAACGAGGAGTTAGATTTTGCCGTACCACAGGAAGGCTCGAACTTATGGTTTGATAACATGGTCATTCCAAAAACAGCGCAAAACATTGAAGGTGCGCACCAATTCATCAACTTCATGCTTGATGCAGAGGTTGCCGCTCAAAACGCGGACTACGTAGGCTACTCCACGCCAAACAACGCGGCAATGGAGCTACTTGATGAGGAAGTTGTGACAGATGAACGCTTCTACCCACCAGTGGAAATGCGCGGCAACTTAGAAGTGTATGAAAACTTAGGGCTAAAAATGCTCGGTACGTACAATGAGTATTTTTTAGAGTTTAAAATGTCGTTACAATAAATTTCCCAATATATAAAAGTAACTATACTTCGCATAATTCTATTTCGAGTATAGTTACTTTTTTATTTTGTTGCATTTTTCAAAATCGTTTACTCTGTCGCTAGATTTTAATGCTATTTATCTATACAATATTAATACAATGCAACAATATTTCATAAGGAGGGAAAACTATGACTACAACAATTCGTGAGTTTTTGAAAATGACAAAACCTTCTACATCACCTGCTGATAAGTTATTAGATTCTATTTTCGTCATTTTATTTGATGGATTTAAACAACATTTTCAACTTTCTGTCGAAAATTATGTAACTGTCGATGACTTTTTTGACGACTTTTCTAAACAGAATCCGGCACATACATTTGTAAAAGACTGGTTTCTTAATACAGGTGTTAACTATATTAAAAAAATCAATACTGAAATTTCAATTATTGATGAAATCGAAGCCTTTTTAGAATTTGAAAAAGTGACTCTAGAAATCGATGTATACGAAGGGACGCGTAATGATTTTTTATTTGCTATAACAGAAACCCTGCCTTCTATTGGCGATTTCATTACGTCATTTTATGAAGAAGATTTATATACTGTGCCGCTAACACATGAAGAAATAAATTTATCACTTCCGAGTTGTCCTACCGATTATACTAGAAGTCAATTTCAAATTAATATTGCTGAAAATACTTGGTCTTCAGCGCATTCAACCACGAGCTCTGCAAGTAAAGATGCAGGGCTTTTACTATACGCATAAAGGGGAATACATATGGAACGTAATGACTTAATTAAACAATACATTGTTGCCAAAAACTCAATCCAATTAAAAAATGTAACGTTAGTAGAATCTAATTTTAAACAATTGGCGAACACAAATAATTTAGAACATTCACTTGGATTCGGCTACAAAGTTGAACAAGTAAATAATAAAGTTTACGGCTATTTAAGTACTTCTATTAAAAGTAAAAACGAGCAAGGTGAAGATGCATTAACGATTAAAGTCGTTTACAAAGGAGAATATATTCCAAATGACGATTCAATCGATCTTGAAACGTTAATTCAATTCGCTGAGATTCAAACGGTTCCACAACTAATTGCATATGCACGTGCTCATATTTTATCTACTTCTAGCCAAATGATTCAGGAGCCTGTGTACCTACCTACAATGGATATTATTGAATCATTAATAAAAAATGCGGACCACTAACATGATTACGTTTGAATCATCTGATTATCCAAATCCAAAGCTAGAAGTATTTGCAGAAGAAATTTCAGTAGCTGTTCGTAAATATAAAAGCAGAATTGCAATTTTAAATACATTATTGCGCCAAAGTGGTAGTTCTCTTCAAAGGTATCGCCTCGTTTTTAACAAGTGGAAAATGCCTTTGAACAAAAGAAAATCTCCTCCCGACCTTTTAGAATTTGCTTCTTTGTTAGATCAATTTGATACGATTTGTACGAATGATGAGGAATGGAATAAATTACGCGGTGTAATAGCAGAGAAAATTTTTGAGCCGTATTTCGAACAAAGACATGCTGATGCATGCGAGAAAGGCTACGGTGTCAAAGTATTAATTGATAACGTTCCTGTTAAATACCGACCAAAGCAAATAACATCGACAGACTCCCCACGTCAATCTGTAGACGCAGGTGCATGGAACGGAGAACAGGCTGAATTTGTAGAGATCAAATTTAGCCCAACTGCTTTTCAATTAAAAGATATCAATTATTTAAAACTTTTAGAAACTCGCTTAGATGAAAAACATATACAACACACCATTTATTTAGCTACATTCAATGATATCGAGTTCACTAAAAGCGTGTTGAAAGCTGACAACCTGATAGATGATTCAACAAAATTTCAAATGATAGGCATTGATGATTTCTTATAAAGTCTACTTATGCTTAAAATCACTTCTGTTGATTAGCTATCTTTGTACAAAAGTAGAAAAGTGTTATTGGAAAATGAATGTTTCCGATGACGCTTTTCTTTATTTTTTTCCGCCAAAAGTCTGAATATCTTTCGTTCAAGAGAGTGCAATCGCATCTACGCATCTGATATGTTAGACTTTATTAAACTACTGATTATTACATATTTACAGAAAGAAGGACTTTCATGGGACAACATAAATTTGTATTCGCCGTTTTAATGTTCGCGATGTTTATTACGATGGCGGGCGTCGGCATTATGGTACCGGTTATGCCGTCGTATTTAGAAATATTCGGCGTTGGCGGTACGGTTCTCGGCTTTTTAATTGCAAGCTTCGCGCTAGCACAGTTTTTATTTTCACCAATTGCAGGCGATTTATCGGATCGTCACGGTCGTAAAATTTTCATCGTCGTCGGCTTAGTCGTTTACGGCGTCGCACAATACATTTTCGGCTACGCAACAGAAATTTGGATGCTGTTTGCGTCACGCTTTTTAAGTGGCTTCGGTGCCGCATTTATCGCCGCTCCTGTTATGGCGTACGTGGCGGACATTACGTTGCCACAAGAGCGAGGTAAAGGAATGGGCTTAATTGGGGCGTCCATGTCACTTGGCTTTATGATTGGCCCTGGCTTCGGCGGCTTTTTATCAAACGTGAACATTCATTTCCCGTTTTTATTATCAGGCTCACTTGCGCTTGCAACGGCGGCTATTGCACTATTTGCACTGCCGAACATTAAGCCGCAAATCAATCCAGAAGCAGTGCGCGAAAATCTATGGCAGCAGCTAACACGCTCGACACAAACACCATATTTCGTGCTACTTATCGTTGTTTTCACGTTTAGCTTCGGCATTTCAAATTTCCAAGGCACACTTGCCCTACTGCTTGCTGATAAATTTAGCTACACAGCAAACGACATCGCCATTATTTTAACGATTGGTGGCTTTATTGGCGTTATTTTACAAACGTTCGTCATCAGCAAGCTATTTAAACGCTTCGGTGAGATGAACGTCATTTTAGTCAATTTATTAGTCGCAGCGGCGATGATGTTACTAACGATTTTCGTCAGTGGCTTCTTCCTTATTACCGTTGTTGCAACGCTCTTCTCCATTGCGACGACGTTCATTCGCCCAGCGGTAAACACGCTCATTTCGAAAATGGCAGGCATGCAACAAGGGTACGCCTCTGGTATGAACAACGCCTTCATGAGCTTAGGTACGATGTTTGGTCCAGCACTTGCAGGTATACTGTACGACTGGAATATGAATAGCCCGTACATTTTCGGCGCAATCATTCTCGTGCTATGCTTCTTCCTCGCATTCGCTTGGCAAAAAAAGCAACCGAAAGAACACTCAATGAACGCTTCATAACGTAAACAAGGCTGTGCGAACATTCGCACAGCCTTGTTTTTATAATGACGTCAAAAACGCATGCACAAAATCTGCGTTCACATGTAATAACGTCTCATCTGGCAACATTTTCTCATGATGCAAGCCGTACGCTGTATTCGCCCCTGTCCAAAACAACGCACCTGGAATGTCCTTTAAAAAATAACCAAAATCCTCACCCGTCATCGCCGCTGGACAAGCGTAGGCAGCCGTTCTTTCAAACTGCCCCGCAAATGCAAGTAATGCCTCCGCGTATTGTGGTGTGTTGTTCACCTCATAATAGCCCGAGCCGTAATCAACGTCGACTATGCATTCAAAGCTTGCCGCAACCCCTGCACAAATCGCCTCAATACGTCGCTTCACCGCGTTCATCGTCTGTGGCGTCGTCGTGCGAATCGTCCCCTCTAAACACGCCGCTCCTGAAATGACATTTTGCACCGTGCCAGACGTCATTTTCCCAATCGTCACAACGGCGCTGTCTAATGGATTCACGTTACGTGCAACAATCGTTTGCAGTTGTAACAGTAAATTCGCCGCAATGACCGACGCATCTTTCGTATCGTGTGGAAATGCGGCATGCCCACCGACGCTCGTAATATTTATGTATAGCTCTGACGTATTCGCAAACAACAGCCCAGGTTTTGTCGCAATCGTACCAACTGGATATTGCGGTGCGACGTGTGCGGCAAAAATAACGTCTGGTAGTAAGTCCGATTGCTCTGCCTTTAACCACGCTAGCATCGGCTCTGCCCCGCCTGGATTTTCCTCAGCTGGCTGGAAGTAGACGATGATATTGTTTTTTGGTTGCTCGTTCGTCACACGTGCTAGCAAGCCGAGTGCAATCGTCATATGGCAGTCGTGCCCGCACGCATGCATAAAGCCGTCATGCGTCGATGCGTACGCGACGTCTGTTTGCTCGTGAATCGGCAAGCCGTCCATATCAGCACGCCAGCCAATCGTTTTTGTCGCGTCGTATCCTGCAACACGCACGACGATTCCTGTTTGCCACGTCGTCACGGTGAGCCATTGCTGCGGTAGCTCGGCAATACACTCAAGTAAGTAGCGCTGCGTTTTAAATTCTGCAAAGCCCGCTTCTGGTATCATATGTAATGCTTGTCGTACCTTGATTAAATCCATCATCATTCCTCCACTCAAAAAAAGACAAACTTCGCCACGCTGCGAAATTTGCCTCATTCGTTAAATTGTACGCAGTGCGTCAATAATTTCTGTTTTTGATTTTGTTTTATCGTCCATCACTTTAATGACACGCGCTGGTACGCCACCGACAACTGTGTACGGCTCGACGTCTTGAATAACAATCGCACCTGCTGCAACAACCGCGCCTTTACCGACACGTACGCCCTCTAAAACAACCGCGTTTGCCCCAATGACTACATCATCCTCGACAACTACAGGAACCGCTGATGCTGGCTCTACAACGCCCGCAAGCACTGTACCTGCCCCGATATGACAATTTGCGCCAACTGTTGCGCGACCACCGAGTACGACACCCATATCAATCATCGTTTTCGCGCCAATTTCTGCCCCGATATTAATAATCGCACCCATCATAATAACAGCTTGGTCGCCAATTTCGACTTGATCGCGAATAATTGCACCTGGCTCGATACGCGCATTCGTATGTATAACGTCTAATAACGGCACGCCCGAATTGCGACGGTCGCTTTCAATGACTTGGTCGTGAATGATGTGTGCGTGCTGCTGCAATGCAGGTGCAACGTCCGCGTAATCGCCAAACAACACGACAGAATGTTCCGAGCCGAATACTTTTACGTTTTCTCCCCAGTTAGCCGCTAACACATTGTTACCATTGACATACACTTTGACTGGTGTAACTTTTTTTGACGTGGCAATAAATTGAATAATTTGCTGTGCATCTAGTTTTGTACTCACAAACGACACCCCTTTATGATGATGTGCGAAAAGGCATGAAAAATGCTCGATTCCACTCACTTCTTCTCTCAGGACATCATTGTACTAAACATTTTTAATTTTTGCACGATTTTATTTCGTATAGTCATACAAGCAACTTGCCCTATCTGTGACAACTTCGACGAACGCCTGCACTTGCGGTAATTCAAACGATGATTCATAGCCAATAAGCCACGTATCACGGGTTAGCTCGCATTCGCTCTCCCCTTTTGTTAGCGGAATTTTATTCACTTTTTCCGTGTCACTTAACGTGATGGAGGGAAGAATAGCATAGCCGATACCATTTAGTGCCATTTGCTTACACGTTTCAATTTGATCAACAATTATTTGACGTTTCGGATTGCCGTTAAATTGACGCTGCCACCATTGTTGAATTTCCTGATAGTAGTTCGAGTCGCTCTTAAACTGAATGAACGGACGATCCGATTCGAGCACTTCCTCAATCGACGTAATTTCTGTATCGACTAAGTACATCATATCGCGGAATAAATGACGTTTATGCCCTTTCCAGTCCGATTGTCCGCGCACAATGCCGATATGTGCATCGCCCTCGTATAATGCCTTCACAATTTCAGAGCTCCAGCCAGTCATAAGTGAAATTTTCGCCTCGGGATATTCCGTCACGAAATCTTTTAGTACTTTTGGCAGCCAATTTTGCCCGACGATCGACGCGCATGCAATTTTCAATGTGCCATGTACGCGTGATGTTAATGCTTGTACCATTTCGAGTGTTTCTTCCTTGCGCATAATCGATTCGACCGCATATTGAATGACAATTTCGCCCGCAGGAGTTGCCGTTAAACCTTTTTGCGAACGTAAAAACAGCTGCGTCCCCCAATCTTTTTCAATCGTTTGAAGACGCTGTGATAAAGCTGGTTGTGTTAAAAATAATCGCTCCGCTGCACGACGCATATTCCGTTCCTCTGATAACACTTTAATAATTTCCGCTTCTGTTGCCATGTGTCTCTTCCTTTCCATACATCGTGGTCGATTTCTCTATTTTACAATGGAACATGAAAAAAAGATGCCCATTTCGGACATCTCCTCGTTTATTAGCATTACGCGTTTTGTTCTTGGCGCGTATAAATGTATTTTTTCAGTTGTTTTAAAATGACACGGCGCGTTAAAATCCCTTCGAATGTGCCTTCGCTATCGACAACACATAAGAAAGCATGATTGATAACTAAATCAAGCGCTCGCTGTAGTGTATCGCTCGTTCGTAATACACCATATTCCTTCGACATGACATCATCGACTTTAATCGATGCTAAACGCTCATATTCAATACGCTCCATGCCTAAAATGGCTTCTGTAATCATTTTCGTGCTTAACAACCCATGCAAACGGTATTTCGCATCTAACACTGGAATTGACGAATACCCCGTTTTCGTTAATACAAGTAATGCATGCTCGGCACTATTGCCTGTCTGTACGTGTGCTACTTTCTCAGATGATATAACGAAATCCATGACAGGTTGATCGAGAAACTGTCTTTTGCTAAGTGAAATCATATTGTCCCTACTCCTTTATGTTGCATCAAATGAATGCTGGTCGCTACTGTTATTCGTTTTCTCATGCCCCTAGTCGAATCGAGCTATACCGTTACTCATCTCATGCTAAATTGTATCCAAAACGCATATTTAGTTGTTTACAATCAATTCTTTACTCGTACAACTTCATCATATCATAAATAAAAGCACTTTGAAAAAGACCGGCGCATGAATTTCCATTTTAAAGCCAAAAGTAGCAGACAAAATGTATGCGCTTTCATTTTTGTGCATTTGCTTACTAAATACATGATTTTTACGCTCAAAACACAAATTTTCAGCAACATTGCTACATTCTCACTACTCGACATTAATATTATTCGAATGAGGCACGTCCAAAAACGCATACAGCGCATTGCTCATGTGAAAATAGCAATGCGCTGTAGCATAAAGTACTTATTAATCTAAATCGTCTTCACTAATCGCAACTGCGTTTAAAAATAGCTCTTGGCTGCTAATAAGCTCTTTGCCGTTGTTGCGCTCTGGCTTGTACGTGTACGTGCCGTCTGCGTGTTGAATGCGGGCTTTTGCCGTGTCACGCAGCTGTGCATTCACACTGTCCATCACACGTTCTTTAATGTCTTGTTGATACAGCGGGAATAAAATCTCAACGCGCTTGATCATGTTACGCGTCATCATATCAGCACTTGATAAGTAAATTTTCTCCTCGCCGTTATGGTGGAACCAGTAAATGCGTGAGTGCTCTAAGAAGCGACCAACAATGCTCGTTACCGTAATGTTATCGCTAATGCCTGGAATGCCTGGTCGTAAGCAGCAAATACCACGAATGACTAAATCTACTTTCACACCTGCGATTGATGCTTCAAACAGCTTCACCATAATTTCTTTATCCGTAAGTGAGTTCATCTTCGCCTTAATGTGCCCGTTTCCATACTTTTTATGGCACTCGATTTCCTCGTCGATTAGACGAATAAATTCATTGCGAATGTCAAACGGTGCAACGACTAAATGATGGAACTTCGGCTTTTCTGTGTAGCCGCTTAAATAGTTAAAGAAGTTCGTGGCATCGATGCCGATTTCTTTATTTGACGTAATAATGCCCATATCTGTATACACTTTTGCTGTCGCGTCGTTGTAGTTGCCCGTTCCTAAATGCACGAAGCGTTCAATTTCGCCGTGGTGATGGCGCACGACAAGCGTAATTTTTGAGTGTGTTTTTAAGTTGTTCATGCCGTAAATAACAAGGCAACCTGCTTGCTCTAGCTCACGCGCCCAGTGTACGTTGTTTTCCTCATCAAAGCGTGCTTTTAACTCAACTAAAACGGTTACTTGCTTACCGTTTTCTGCCGCTGTTTTGAGCGCGTGAATAATCGGTGAGTTGCCGCTTACTCGGTATAGCGTTTGCTTAATCGCAAGCACGCTCGGATCCGTCGCCGCCTTCTCTACAAAGTCGATAATCGGTGCGAATGACTCGTACGGATGGTGAAAGAATAAATCTTGCTGTAGCGCTTTTTCGAATAAATCTTCGTCTGACGATAAATCAGCAGGTGGTGGTGAAATGAAGCTTTCATATTCTAGATGCTCTAGACCAACTGAAATATTTTTCACAAAGCCAAATAAAAACGTTAAATCAAGCGGTGCGTCAATTTTGTACACGTCGTCGCGATTAATTTCAAACTCGTCTAGTAAATATTCCAGCACGTCATCGCTCATTTCACCTTTACGCACTTCTAAGCGGCTACCTGCGCCCCATTTACGTTTCTTTAATTCTTTTTCGATTTCAACAAGTAAGTCTTGTGCGCCTTCCTCGTGAATCGTTAAGTCGGCGTTACGTGTTAGACGGAATGCTTGTGCCGATTTCACTGTGTAACCGAAGAACAATTTATCAATGTTTGCTGTAATAACGTCCTCTAATAAAACGTATTCCTTTTTCGAACCGTCATTCGGTAGCTTAATGAAACGACCAAGTACAGATGGTGTTTGCACGATAGCAACACGCTCAATTTGCTCCACCGCATTTTTTTGCTCAAGCAACACTAAAATATTGAGCGTGCGGCCAAGTAATGTCGGGAATGGGCGGTATGCATCAACTGCAATCGGCGTTAATACTGGGAAAATCGTTTCCTCAAAGTAATGATTTACGAACTCAAGCTGCTCGTTCGTTAAGTCCTTCATGCCGCGCATAAAGACGTCTGCCTTCGTTAATTCGTCGTTCATTAAGTATTCGTAAATGTCAGCTTGGCGCTTCACTAAATCTTGTGTGCGCACGGCAATTTTTGTTAATTGCTCTTTTGCCGTTAAGCCTGATTTGTTTTCTGGTTTATGGAAGCCCATGCGTAATTGGTCTTGAAGCCCTGCTACACGCACCATGAAAAATTCATCTAAGTTTGAGCTAAAAATTGCTAAAAACTTAAGGCGCTCTAACAATGGATTGCGCTCATCCTCCGCTTCCTCTAATACGCGCTCGTTAAATGCTAACCAGCTAAGCTCACGGTTGTTGTAATATCCAGGCTTTGAAATTTCCTCAAGCATTTCTTCATACGGTAAACTCGCAAGTGGTGATGCGTTATTCGCTTGTACTTCTGTTAATTGTTGTTCTTGCGTCATTGTTGTCCCAACCCTTCTTCAATAAATTCAAGCTGCACTGGCATGCGTAGTACACGTTCAACATGCTTTTTTTGGCGCTCTGCTGCATAGCTTTCTGCCGCTGCTTTTTGTGCTGTCGTAAATGTAATGTGTACATGCTCCTCGTACTTTTTCAGCTCAATGTTTTTCACGATGCGTCGCTTGGATACATTCAATGCAAAAATGAACTTTAAAATTGAGCCAAGCATGCGAATTTCTTTAATTTCTTCTTTTGTGAACCAATTGTTGTAGCGAACGAGTAGCTGGTCGAGATGGCCTTTGTTTTTATACGATGCAATGAGCGCCATGCGTACGCGCTCAAGATGCGTAATGCCTGGAATCGCCTTGTTCGCAATTAAGTAAAACGTATGGTGGCTCGCTGCGTCCTGCTCGATAAATTCACCTACGTTATAAAGCGGTGCGGCCCCGCGAATAAATTCGAGTTCACGCTCCATGCGAAGTACACCAAATTCTCTGCATGTTTGCTTGTATAATTCCGTCACTAAGTAATCGATATATTGCTGCTCTGCTTCGCTGCGTCCGAAGCTAATCGCTAACTTTTTTGAGCTATCACCAAAAATATTGTATTTATTGTAGGCATCTGGCGTTTCCTGCAAAATTTTATTAATGATGATGCCTTCACGCAGCCCCTTTTTCGTAAACTGGTACGATGACGTATGTACGACATCCATCAACGTGCGAAACACATCAAGTGCTGGCAAAATAATATCGGCACGGTCGATCGAAAGCCCTTCTAACTGACTAAGCTCCTCAAACGATAGATCCCATAAAAATTCCGCTAGCTCATCCATTTCATCCTTTTTCATCTCGTATTGATGAACGTTTGATAACGGATATTTGATGCGCTGTTGATGAATTTGAGCGACGTTTCGCGCACTTCCACCGATGCCGATAATCGGTAAATGGCGATCCACAATCCACGGCAATGATTCAAACTGCTCCTTCACATAAGCAACGAGTGCTACACGCTCATCTTCGGTCATTTTATCACCTGCAATGAAGCGCTGTTTTAATGACACCGTACCAAACGGGAAGCTATGTGTTTTTTGTAGCACTTTGTTTTCGAACCACGTAATTTCGGTACTGCCGCCACCCATATCAATCGTAATCGCTGATGAAGTAGCCATCGAGTATGCCACCGCAACGAAGCCGAAATATGCTTCCTGCTCCTCCGATAAAATTTGTAGCTCGATGCCTGTTTCACGCAGCATCGTTTCCACAATTTCCTCACGATTTTGCGCTTGGCGTACTGCTGCTGTTGCCGCTGCATGCACTTGACCAACGCCGAAGTCCGCTAAAATTTGCTTGTAGTTTAACAATAGCTCCTTTAAAGTCGCTACCCCTTCGTCACTCATGATGCCATCTTCGTCCACGTATGAACGTAAACGCGCTACTTTTTTCATGTTGGCAAGCTCATGTAACGTTCCTTGCTCGTCATAATTGTAAATAACTAGTCGTACCGTGTTCGAACCAATGTCGATAATCGCTGTTCGTTTCTCCATTTTCCTATCCACCTCGTTTTATCCTTATTTATTATACGTGTTCTGTCACGACAAATTACAATTGACACGTAAATTTCACAAAACTTTACATTTTCTAATTTATCGTTGTGTTCATTAGCCATTCAATTAGCGGCTCGCGTTCCTGCCGTTAAAATGCTGCATCGATTTCACAATTCCTTGTTTGTAACCTATTTAATGCCAGCTCTATACAAAAAGATGTAGAAAAAAAGCTGAATGACATTACATGCACATTCAGCTCTACGTATTATTATAAAATTAATTGATCGATTCGTAAAATAAGTTCTGCAATTTCTGGCTTACTAATTTGATCCTCAGCACCTACTTCATCACCTTTATGACGTAAATCATCGGTAATTAAGCTTGAGAAGATGATGACTGGAATTGCACTTAAACGCGCGTTTGATTTAATCTGCTTCGTTAAATGATGACCATCCATTTGCGGCATTTCGATGTCCGTTACGATTAACTGCACATCTTTTGTAACGTCTTTACCTTCTGCAACTAATGACTCTAAATAATCGAGTGCGTCACGTCCGTTTTCAT
The DNA here is from genome assembly GCA_036309765.1 of Caryophanon sp. Classification (GTDB taxonomy): domain Bacteria; phylum Bacillota; class Bacilli; order Bacillales_A; family Planococcaceae; genus Caryophanon. The sequence goes on from JAXJTE010000168.1 coordinate 26,529, forward strand.
AAAAATCAACGTTCATGTAGCCTGCTTCGTTTAACGTTTCGAATAAAAGCTTGCGTAGTAACGGTGAATCCTCTGCTACAACAATGCGCTTTTCTGAACGCTCACGCTCACCTAGCTTGCGTACTTCCTCGATTTGAATGCCTGATTCTGGATTGATTTCGACCATAATGCGCTCGAAGTCTAATAATAAAATCATGCTGTTTTCTTGTTTAATCACGCCGATTACTTGTGACGTACCGCCGTGATACATATCAGAGGGCTTTTCGATTTGGTTCCATGAAATACGGTGAATTTGCGTTACGTTATCCACGTGGAATACGACACGCTGCTTATTAAATTCCGCTACAATATACTTTTGCTGTGGATTACGCTCTGTTGCCGGAATCCCTAACACTTGCAGCATATCAACCACAGGAAGTACTTCGCCGCGTAATTGAATAATTCCTTCTACATGCGGATGTGCGTGTGGAATAAATGTAACCGGCATTGGTTGAATAATTTCTTTTACTTTAATTACGTTAATGCCAAACTTATTATTCCCTACCTCAAACTCAACAATTTCTAACTCATTCGTGCCACTTTCTAGCAAAATACCTTTGTGATCCACGAGGCTCACTCCTTCCGAATTTAACCTTCATTCATACAAACATTGTATCATAAAGCATTCGCTCAAACTATGACTGTTTACGCTATCTTTTTAGCATTTATCTAATCATTTCCGCCTATGTAACACATCAAGCGTGTTGATTAGCCAATCAATTGGCATAAGCGTATTGCCATTAACATGAAGCATTTATTTCCAAGTTGTTGCTAAAAACAGCCGATTTCACTTTATATAAATGGCTAATCAACATACATGGCAACACATTTCACTGAAGCATATTACTCGTAATAATGATAAATCGCTTGCGTGCCACAATCGCCGTAGCCTTGCTCCACTAACTCATTGTACATTTTGTTCGCAAGTTGCAAACCTGGTAGCTGTAAATTCATTTGCGCACATTCCTTTAATGCAATGCCCATATCTTTGACGAAATGCTTTATGTAGAATCCTGGTGCGTCGTCTCCTGCAAGCATGCGCGGCGCTAAGTTGCTCAGTGCCCATGAACCGGCTGCACCGGCTGTAATCGATTGCAGCACCGTCTCTGGTGAAAGACCGGCATGCTTTGCGTACGCTATTGACTCACAAACGCCAATCATCGCGCTTGCAACGACGATTTGATTACACGTTTTCGCGTGCTGCCCTGCACCGGCCGTTCCTTGATAGACGATGTTTTTGCCAAACGTGTGCAGCAGTGGCATGATTGCCTCCACCTGATTCTCATCGCCGCCGAGCATAATTGATAACGTCCCTTGCTGCGCTCCTAAATCTCCCCCAGATACAGGTGCATCAAAGCTATGCATGCCACGCGCCTTCGCTTCTTCGTAAATAGTTTTAGCTAGCGTTGGCTCTGACGTCGTTAAATCAATGACATACATGCCTTGCTGTGCTGTTTTAAAAATGCCTTGTGTGCCAAAATATACTTCCTCGACATCTTGCGGATAGCCAACCATCGTTAACACGGCATCTTGATTTGCTGCCGCCTCTGCTGGTGTGTTTGCCCAAGCTGCGCCGAGTGCAAGTAGCGGCTCTGCTTTTTCCTTCGTGCGCGTATAAACGGTTACATCATAGCCCCCATTTAGTAGGTGCTTCACGATGCTCGCACCCATCACCCCTGTGCCAATCATTGCGATACGTTTCATCAACATTTCCCCCTTTTCATTTAGTTGTATCATACTTTTTGACGCAAAAAAAGAGAGCAACGAGATTCGCTGCTCTAAAGGGGGAAATGAGAATGTTGCTGTGTTCACATGTATTTTTCCCACATATTCAGTTGTTAAACACCTTTTTATAAATTATTTATATTTTCTCGACTCATCGTCATGCGCCGCTTATGATGATCATATGCATTTAACAGCTCATCCATTTGCTTGCTGAGCTGAATCGTTTTTTCGTGTCGAAAGCCGTACGCGACACCTGCCTCAATCATTTTTTCCCTCATTGTCTCGATCTTCGTTAAAAGATTTTCCATACACCCCTACCCCTTTGCAGTTTACGCCATTAACTACGAGGAACTTCTAAATACGTATATGTCACTCTTCCGCCTTGATGTGCTGTTCCACGAATATGCTTAAATTTTGGATGCTTCACTAACACTTCTCGAAATGCAGCAAAATCATTTTTGCTAATTTCGATTTTTGTAATTTGCTGTGCAATTAATTGCTCTAGCTGTTGTTCATACTGTGTTGTCATATGATGTCCTCCTCGCCTTTAAATACCCATTTTTTTCTATTTATTATACAGAAGAATAGCGAAATTCATAGTATCTTTTACCATTCTACTAAAAAGATGTCTATCATTTCACAAGATGTGAACTGAAATGACGTGTGTGCGCGGCAACAATTCATTATAATAGACGTCATATACCAGCAGAAGGGGGCGTATAAACTATGAAAAAAGTGTGGCTATTTTCCACAGTCGCAATTGTCATGCTGTCGGCTTGTAACAGTACACAAGACGTCACAGAGGACATCGTAGCACCAGTTGAGGAAAACGAGACAGAGGTAGTTGTTGAGCCTGCTAACGACGTACAACCAGAAGCAGGAACGGTAACGGAAAGCGTGCCACCATCGACTGAAACAGAACAACAGCCTGTAGTAGAAGAAACCGAAATCGTCAAGGAAGAAGCGACAAGCGTTCACGAGGCGGATGCTGAAACGGTGGAAGGGACAACTACTGACGACATCGAGCCATCTGGTGAAGTAACGTATACACAAAACAACGAAACGTATAGCACACCGACAAACTTCACGACGAGCAGTGAGCAACCATTTGGACTTGAAGTGATGGATGGCTTCACGCTCGTAGCAGAGGAGCCAGGTAAAGACCAGCTCTTGTACACGAGCAATGAGCGCGTCTCGATGGCGATTGAAACGTTTACATTCGGTGAAAAGACATACGATGATGTATTTGCAGCCGCGATGGACCAAGCGAGTGCAATGGGGGACGTCACGCCAATTGAAGAGCTGCCAATGAGCGACAACATTAGCAATATCGCCGCATTTGAAGTGAATGTAAACGGTGAATACGTCGTTGTCATCGCGCTTGAAACACCGTCGATTTTAGCGCAATTTACGCTGATGGACACAGCAGATCGCAAATTTTTAAATGCAATGATGCAAATGGCCGTTACGATTCAAGGGCAATAATAAAAAGTGTGGAGCGCGCGTGCTCCACACTTTTTTAATACGATAAATCTTTAATCGATAAACCGAGCTTCTTCATCAGTGTAATCGCCGCTGCTTTTTCGTCACCGTCAAGCGCAGCCATTAACGTTTCGAGCTGCTGCTCATGTCGCGGAAACAGCTCTGCCATAAACGCTGTGCCTGCTTCTGTAATTTCCGCATACGTCACACGTCGGTCTGTCGGGCAATGCACACGACGCAAATAGCCGCGCTGCTCGAGCTTGTCAACAACGTACGTAATCGAGCCGCTTGCAAGCAAAATTTTTGAGCCGATTTGCTGAAGCGGCTGCGCACCTTTATGGAACAATAGCTCAAGCACCGCAAATTCGGTCGGGTTCACGCCGTTTGCTTGGAAAAACTTTGTCGTTTGTTCATTGATCGCCTTCATCGCACGCGACATGACGATGTAAAGCTTCAACGTTTCGTTTGTTTGTTCGCCGTTCATTCCATTACCTCTTTTTCACGATAATATAGTTATTATCAAGCGTGTTGATTAGCCGTTTATATACAGTGAAATCGGCTTTTTTAGCAACGATTGGAAAATAAATGCTGCATGTTAATGGCAGGAAGCGTGCGGTGAGACTCCTTGGGGAAAAGCTCGTGACTCAAGACCCCACAGCGAAGCGAGGAGGCTTGAGCCGAGCCCCAGGAACGCGAGCCGCAATACGCGAACTGCCAATTGATTGGCTAATCAACACGATTGTTTATTATATACAGCCGTATAAACAGCGCTCTGCATTATCGAGACACGCTTTTATGACTAAAATCCGCCTCTCGTTACGAGTAACTACACTTCTGCTGTACTAATTATATAAGTCCATTAAAGATAAATAGTTGTATTCCATATCATTACCGTTTAAAATAAGACGGTTAATGACTGTTCAATAACAATCTCAATCGAACGAAGGAGATTTTCCATGAAAATTATTTTATCTACATTAAACGCTAAATACATCCATACAAATTTAGCGCTGCGCTACTTAAAAGGTGCGCTACTTCCGCAATACGAATCCGAAATGGTTGAATATACAATTAAGGACCCTGCGTTTAATATTGTATCAGATTTATTCCAAAAAAGCCCTGATGTTGTTGGCTTCAGCTGCTACATTTGGAACATCGAGGAGACGATCAAGGTCATTCGTATGCTGCGTACTGTGTTACCAAACGTCAAAATTGTTCTCGGTGGTCCAGAAGTGTCATATGACGTGCATGAATGGGTGCGCAAAATTCCTGAAATCGATTTTATCGTCATGGGTGAAGGTGAAGTGTCGCTTGTTGAACTAGTCGAGCATATCGATGGCAAGCGTGCATTAGAGGACGTGCGCGGCATTGCGTTTTTACAAGACGACAAGCTTAAAATTCACGCACAGCCACCAAAAGTTGATTTACGTGAGCTACCGAGCCCGTTCCGCTTCGATGAAGACCAAGCAGAACTTGGCAAACGCATTCAATATATCGAAACGTCACGCGGCTGTCCGTTTAGCTGCCAGTTTTGCTTATCGAGTATTGAAGTCGGCGTGCGCTACTTTAGCCGCGACAAAATTAAAGACGACATTCGCTACTTAATGAACAACGGCGCAAAAACGATTAAGTTCGTTGACCGTACGTTTAACATTTCACGCAGCTACGCGATGGAAATGTTCCAATTTTTAATTGATGAGCACTTACCAGGTGTCGTATTCCAGTTCGAAATTACAGCAGACATTATGCGTCCAGAAGTCATTCAATTTTTAAATGACAACGCACCACGCGGACTGTTCCGCTTCGAAATTGGCGTGCAATCAACAAACGACTTAACGAACGACCTTGTGAAGCGTCGCCAAAACTTCGAGAAGCTCACACGCACCGTAACGATGGTGAAAGAAGGCGGCAAAATCGATCAACATTTAGATTTAATTGCCGGATTACCAGAGGAAGATTACAACTCGTTCCGCAAAACGTTTAACGACGTGTTTGCGATGCGCCCTGAAGAATTACAGCTTGGCTTCTTAAAACTACTGCGCGGCACAGGGTTACGCGTCGAGGCAGAAAAATACGGCTACACGTATGTCGACGTATCACCGTATGAAATTTTCTCAAACAACGTGCTGACGTTTGACGATATCGTGCGCATTAAACATGCCGAGGACGTGCTAGAGAAATATTGGAACGACCACCGCATGGATTATACGGTCGAATATTTAGTGACGGAAGCGTTTGAAACGCCATTTGATTTCTTCCAGCAGTTCGGGACGTATTGGGAGACGCGCGGCTGGTCACGTATCGGGCATCAGCTAGACGATTTATTCCAACGCTTGCTTGAGTTTTTACGCACGCTGCCAAACATCGACCTAGATCTAGTGGAGAGCTTAATGGTGCTTGATTACATCGCACCACAACAGTTCATTCCACGTAAAGCTTGGTGGTCAATGCACTTACCAGGCACGCAGCAAAAAGAGCTTATCCAAAAAATGAAGCAAGACGCATCGCTTGCAGGTGAAGCGTTTGCCGCACTTGGCATTAACGAGCGCGATTTATTTAAGCATACGCTAATCGTACCAGTTGCGTTTGATTATGACGCGCTGCAACAAGGACGTATCGAGCGTAAGGAGCAGTACATGATTGTGTACTTCCGCCAAGGCGACCGTCCGTTTATTACGACGGTGGAGCGATTTTAAACATTGCAGCATCTTATAATTGAATAAAAAAGGCGTGTCCGCAGTCGTAATTGACTTTGGGCACGCCTTTTTTCGTTTAGCCAATAATAATTCGTTCGGTCGGGTAGTCGTATTTTCGTTTTCGCGTGTTGCCACCAATCGAATATAAAAACGAAATTAAACCGACGCGCCCGATGAACATAAGCAGCAAAATGACGACTTTACCGACGACCGACAAATCGTTCGTAATGCCCAGCGATAAGCCGCACGTTCCGAATGCCGACGTAATTTCAAATAAAATTTCCGTCAGCGTCGCATATGGCTCGGTAATGAGTAAAATCATTGTCGATACCATGACGAGCAGCAACGCCACGATGAATACCGCAAATGCGCGTGAGACATCCATTTGCGAAATGGTGCGCCCAAACACGTGAATTTTTTCATGTCCGAGTGCGAACGTCACTAAAAACAATACGACGAGCGCAAATGTCGTCGTACGAATGCCGCCACCGACCGAGCTAGGCGATGCACCGATAAACATTAAAAAGCTCATGAACACTTGCGTCGCCTCGTTAAATTCCGTCACATGCACAGTCGAGAGTCCAGCCGAGCGCGTCGATGCCGAATGAAACAGCGCCGTAAAAATCGCCTCGTGCCACGTCATATGCTTCATCGAATGAAAAATCTCTAAAATAAAAATGCCGAGCGCACCGACGAGAAATAATGCTGCGTATGTCGCCGTCGTAATTTTCGTAAATAAGCTAAAGCGGAAATTGCTCGAATTTGATTTTAAAAATGCTTTTACCTCGATGAGCACCGGAAACCCAACCGCACCGAGCATGACGAGCACCATACAAATAAACTGAATAAAGTAATCGTGATGATACGGGTGCATCGACATACCCGTCATATCAAAGCCACCGTTTGTCGTTGCCGAAACAGCGGTAAAAACACCATGCAGCATCGCGTCTTCAAACGTATCGAAATAGCGGCTGTAATGCACCATTAAAATGAATGCGCCGATTACTTCAATCATGACGAGTATGCGCACAATTTGCAGCACTAAATGAACGACGCCCGACACTGTTAGCTGATTGCTGTCGATCATAATGAGTTGGCGTTCCTTCATGCCAATTTTGCGCCCGAGTACAACCCAAATGAGCGTACCAATTGCCATAATACCAATCGCGCCAAGCTGTAAAATTAAAATGATAACGATAATGCCATATACCGAATATGTATCGACGACGTCAATAACGGTCAACCCCGTGACACTGACCGCACTCACCGCCATAAACAAGCTGTCGAACCAATGCACTTCGACGCCAGGCAAATGAACAAACGGAAGCCGCAGTAAGCTAAATGATAGCGCAATGGCAATGCAGTAGTACGCTACAATCATTTGAAACGGTGTCATTTTTCGGTTTACGAGCTTCTGCCACAAACGCATCTCCTACTTTCCATCGCAATATTGCTACAAGTATACGAAAAAAGGAAAAGAATAGCTATTTCCAACAAAAAACACGCCACTCGAAAATTTCTTTTCAAGTAGCGCGTCTTCATTTATTGCTTGTTCTCTTTTTTCTCTTTCATCACACTTACTACATAGCCACCGATTGCTAAACCAAGTAACACGATCCAGAAGATGACTTTCCATGTTGTTGAGTGTGGGAAATGCGTGTCGATAATCGCTAGCTTTTCATGACCAAGTGCAAGTACGGCAAGTTTTACCCCTACCCAACCTACGATTAAGAACGCTGTCGTCTCAAGCGCTGGGTAACGGTTTAATAAACCAACGAATGCTTGTGCCGCGAAACGCATAATGACCAAACCAACGAAGCCACCGATGAACATAACGGCGAACGGTCCGACGTTAATGCCGCCAACGAATACGTCTTCATAGCCAGGAATTGCTGGTAACGTAATCGCAATGGCTACTGCCGCAAGCATTGAGTCAATAGCGAATGCGATATCTGCAAGCTCTACTTTTAATACGGTCATCCAGAAGCCAGAACCTTTTTTCGCACTGCCTTTTTCTCCCTCTTCTTCGTCATCGGACTTGAAGTGATTGTCATATAAATGCTTGAGCGAGATGAATAATAAGTAGATTGCACCTAACGCTTGAATTTGCCAATATTTAGCGAGAACCGTAATTAAGAATAATGAGGCAAATCGGAATACAAACGCCCCGAATAACCCGTAAAATAATGCTTTCTTTTGTTGCTCTTTTGGTAAATGTTTTACCATAACAGCCATTACGACTGCGTTATCAGCCGCTAGTAAGCCTTCTAAAAAGATCAGTACAACAACGACCCATGCGTATTCCAATAATACTGCTTCCATGAACACTGTTCCTCCTTTAATTTCTACATTTGTTTTTACCCCTATTACTAGGTATTTAAAGCATCCACGAAAAAAAATACCAGTTTTAAGACAACAAAAAAGACCCATGCCTAATAAAAGGCAAAGGTCTTGCTAAGCAAAGTAAGAAAACATTTTGCTATCACACCCGATGGCTCGTCACCATGTAATGACGAATGTGAAGTAGAGACGTACTCTATAGCTACTCCCCTTTGACAACGTTGTCAAAAAGATATTTTTTTAAGTTACATTTAGTATAGCATAAAAACATCGTCGCGCAAATAATTGGCGCTAAAATTTACAGCTTCTTCATACCATCTACATAGCTATACATAATTGGCACGATGTACAGCGTTAGCACTGTTGAACATAATAAACCACCAATTGTTACGATGCCCATCGGTTGATTTAGCTCCGTACCTTCACCTAAACCTATCGCAAGTGGCAGCAACCCTAAAATCGTCGTCAGTGCCGTCATACAAATCGGTCGCACACGGTCGCGCACACCGAGCAGTATCGCTTCCTCTGTCGTCGCACCGTCTGCTTTTTTCTGATTCATATAATCGACGAGCACGATGCCGTTATTTACTACGATACCGACGAGGACGAGTATCCCAATGACTGCCGTTACACCGAGCAGCGTATTCGTAAGGAACAATGTCGCCGCAACCCCGATGACCATAAGCGGAATCGAGAACATCATGACGAACGGATATTTAAACGATTCAAACTGCGCGGCCATAATTAAATACACAAGCACAACCGCTAACAATACAGCCATGATCATATCGTTAATGGCACTATCATACAGCTCACGGTCGCCCGTAAACGCCACTTCTGTTCCTTCATGAAGCGCCACGCTCGCAATCGCTTCATCAACGACTTCTGAAATACCACCGAGTGATGCGTCGCTTTCGTAATCAACAAAAATCGCAACAGCTGGCGTTTGATCCGAGCGACGAATTGACGTCGGTGCTTCTGCTATTTCAATCGACGCCACCGCTTCAAGTGGCACGAATACTCCAGACGGCGCACGTAGCTCCATGCTGCGTAAGTTATCAACATTGGCTGAAAATGCCTCGCCAAAGCCGACGTACACCGATAACACTTCACTATCGTCGGTAATGATTTGTGTCGTGAACATACCGCGCGTCATGTTATACACTGTTTGTGCCACTTGTGCCGGCACGAGCCCGTACTGCTTCACCGCTTCTTTATCCACTTCAATTTGTAGCTCTTCTACTGTATTCACTAAATCCGAGCGCACCTCAACGACGACACGCTCTTTTTGCAGCGCTTGTTGTACGTTCGCCACGTCCTCTGCAAGCGCTTTTTCATTCGTGTTCAGTAAACGGAATGATGTCGTTGTCGGCGATGAACCAGACGATGTGGACACGCTCATTTCGACATTAACTTCCTCACCGACAGCCGCTTCAATGTCTTTTTGTACATCTTCTGAAAATGCGAAAATACTACGGTCACGCTCACTTAACGGCACAAGCTTCACCGAAATTTCCGCTTCATTCACACTGGCTGAACCTTGCGACTGCGCTTCTTGCGTACTACCGATTAAACTCACATATACATCAAGCTCTGACTGGTCCTTTAAAATATCCTCAATTTCAGACACTGTTTGCTCCGTCTTTTGAAGCGACGAACCTTTTGGTAGCTCCACACTGACCGAAACAAACCCTTCATCAGTCGCGGGAATAAATTCCGTCTCGGCTTGGAACAATGCGAAAATACTAACAGCTACAAGTACAATCGCCGTCAGTAACACGGCTAAACGATGCTTTAACGCCATTTGTACCGATGCTAAAAAGCGCGTGTAAACTTTTGAATTGTAGCGCTTATCCTGCTTGTCGCCTACATCTTCTGATAAAAACTTGCTCGCAAGCATCGGCACGACCGTCAACGCGACGACGAGTGACGCACTTAAACTAAACGAAATCGTCAGCGCAAACTCGGTGAAAATTTGCCCGATTAACCCTTCGATAAACAACACAGGTACGAATACCGCAACAGTCGTCACAGTAGATGCTAATAAGGCGAGCGTTACTTCCTTCGCCCCATCCTTTGCCGCTTCGACGCGCGATTTGCCCATGCCGATATGCCGCTCGATATTTTCGATGACAACGATGGCATTATCAACAAGCATCCCGATACCGAGCGCCAGTGCCCCGAGCGTTAAAATATTGAGCGAAAAGTCCGCAAAATACATGAGTACGAACGTCACAATAACCGAATACGGAATCGCAACGCCAATAATGAGTGGGCTTTTCACATTGCGTAAAAACACAAACAATATAAGCATCGCAAACAAGCCACCAAGTATGAGCGACTGTCCGATGTTCGAGATTGATAGACGAATGTAATCACCTTGGTCAAATAAAATATCTGCCGTAATGCCTTCATATTCTGGCTGCGCTAAAATGTCATCGAGCGCCTGTTGGAATGCAGACGACACATCAGCTGTGTTCGCACCGGATTGTTGAAGCACCGACAATAACACCGCCTGCTCGTCATTGGCACGCGTAATCGATGTTTGTGCTTGCTCCTGACGTGTAACCGTCGCAACATCCTTCACATACACTGGCTCACCCGTTAACGGATTGACCGACAACATCAGTTCCGCAATTTGCTCAGCTGACGAAAACGTGCTGACGATACGCGTCGTAAGTACCTGCCCGTTATCAGCTTGCACAGGTTCACCTGGTAAGCTAATGTTGTTCGCTTGAATAAGCTGTACAATATCAGACTGCGTATAACCTTTTTCCTTTAGAGCCGCCGCATCCAACTCAATTTGCACTTCCTCAATGAGCTGCCCAGACGTTGTGACACTCGCCACCCCTTCTATGCGCGTTAACTGCTGCTCAAGCTCTTCCGCAACGATGCGAATGTCCGCTTCATTACTTGAACGAAGCGATAGCTGCAAAACCGGTAGCTGTGCAGGATCAAACTTTAAAAACTGCGGTTGCCCAGCTCCTTCTGGCATCGGCACAACACCGAGACGCTGCTGCACGTCTTGCTGCACATCATCAATCGTTGTTGACCAATCAAACTCCATTAAAATAAAATTCGCGCTTTCTTGAGACGTCGATTGCAAACGCTTAATACCTGGCAACGTCGCAAGCGAACTTTCAAGCGGCTTCGTAATTTTTTCGTTTACTTCTTGTGGACTTGCCCCTGGATACGACGTTACGACAACGCCAATTGGAGGATTTAATTCAGGAATAAGCGTAACAGGTATTTTCAAAAGTGACACGACGCCCAAAATGATGACAAACAGCATCGTCACAATCGTAAACACCGGACGCTTAATCGAAAAGCGACTAATGTTCATGCACAAAACTCCTCGTATTTTAGTATGTTGATATCGCGGCTATTGTAATCACGCGCACTATACAACTCAACATGTTTGCCTTTTCATCATACGCCATTTACCGTTTGTTTGAAAAAAGAAACGACACGTATATGCGATTGTACAAAGCTGATGGTCGGATTATGTATGATAGTAGATGAAAATTCGGATTGTTGCTCGAAACGAGAGGCATACTCCTGCGGGAACAGCTCGTGCCTCAAGACCCCATAAACCGCGACGTAGGAACGGTGCGGAGGCTTGAGGAAGGCGATAATCGCCACGTCCATGTGGCATCGCCTTCATGACCAACATCGTGTTCGCCACCGAGCCCGCGTAAAGCCTGCCTCGACAGTAGAGAGCAACAAGCGATTTAGTGAACAAAAAAACGCTAGAGGAACAATCTCCCCTAGCGCCTAATCGATTACAGTAAGCTATATAATTGAATGTGCTCGTTTTTGTCGTTAAACCAACGCATCGCGAACTCATTTTCAAATAAAAATACTTTGTTGTCGAAGCGGTCTTTTACAAGCATTGAACGCGCTGAGTGCATCGACTCTTTTACGTCCTCTTCGTTTTCGATCCAGCGTGCGATTTTTTGACCGACTGGCTGCATCGTTACTTCTACATTGTACTCGCCCATCATACGGTGTTGGAATACTTCAAACTGTAATTGACCAACCGCACCTAAAATGATTTCTTCTGTATGCAATGTTTTGAAATACTGAATCGCACCTTCTTGTACAAGTTGCAGTACGCCTTTTTGGAATTGCTTCCCTTTCATAACGTTCTTCGCTGATACTTTCATGAAAATTTCCGGCGTGAACTGTGGCAGCTTTTCAAAGTTAAACGTCTTTTTGCCACCCGTTAACGTATCACCAATTTGGTATGTGCCTGAGTCGTATAAACCGATAATGTCACCTGCAACAGCTGTGTTTACCGTTTCGCGGTCGTCTGCTAAAAACTGCGTCGATTGCGTCACTTTAAACGATTTGCCTGTACGAGCAAGCGTCATGTTCATACCGCGGTCAAATTGCCCCGATACGATACGCACAAACGCAATACGGTCACGGTGCGCTGGGTTCATGTTCGCTTGAATCTTAAAGATGAAGCCAGAGAAATCTGGGTGGTCCACTGGGTCGATAAATTGCTCATCCTCTGTAATACGTGGCTGAGGTGTCGGTGCAAATTGTAAATACGTATCTAAAAACGTTTGTACACCGAAGTTCGTTAATGCCGAACCGAAGAACACGGGCGTTAATTCACCGCGGTCGATTTTGTCGCGTGAATACGAGTTCCCCGCTTCGTTTAATAATTCAATATCGTCCATTGCTTGCGTGTAGTACGACGTCTTTTTCATATCGTTGTCTACTGCTAAGTGACCATCTTCATCAAGTGGCAAGAAGCGGTCTTCCTCGTCTACGCGGAACTGCTCAATGCGCTTGTTGTAGCGGTCATAAATACCAAGGAACTCTTTCCCCATACCGATTGGCCAGTTCATTGGGTAGGCGTTAATGCCAAGGCTTTCTTCAAGCTCCTCGATTAACTCAAGCGGCTCCTTGCCTTGACGGTCCAGCTTGTTAATGAACGTGAAAATCGGAATACCGCGCATTTTACAAACTTTGAATAATTTCAGCGTTTGTGCCTCGATCCCTTTTGCTGCATCGACAACCATGACAGCTGAGTCAACCGCCATCAGTGTACGATACGTATCCTCTGAGAAGTCTTGGTGACCAGGTGTATCTAAAATGTTCACGCGGCAGTCTGAATAGTCAAATTGCATTACAGAAGAAGTAACCGAAATCCCACGTTGCTTCTCGATTTCCATCCAGTCAGATGTGGCGAACTTGCCTGATTTCTTCCCTTTTACTGTACCTGCATCACGAATTGCGCCACCGAATAATAATAGTTTTTCTGTAATCGTCGTTTTACCAGCATCCGGATGGGAAATGATGGCGAATGTGCGACGTGCTAATATATCTTTTTCTAAAGTCATGTTTAATTATCTCCTTTTTTACATACTTCCTTATCATAAAAGAAAAAAGACATTCGGTACAACCATTTTTACTTAATGCGCAAAAAAAAGCGATTCGAGCATTACGCATCGAACCGCTTTTTCTTTATTTCGACATCGTTTTCATGAAATGCTCCAGCTTGATCGAAACGTCGTGCAGCGTTTCGATAACGCCACTTACTTCCTGCGTGAGCTTTGCTTCTTCTACCGATGCGCTCGTAATATGTGTCATATTGTCGAGCAATGCGCTTAAATTCGTATTCACACTACTTAATGCTTTCTCGATTTCTTCAGTCGATTGATCGGTTTGTAATGATAGCTTGCGTACTTCTTGCGCGACGATGTTAAAGCCTGCACCATGCTCACCTGCACGCGCCGCTTCAATCGACGCATTTAAGCCAAGTAAATTCGTTTGACGTGAAATGCCACGAATAAGCTTTGTGACATCGTTCGTTTTCGTGGAATCGGCTAATGCACGCTCAGACTGCTCACGAATTTGCTCGCTCGTTGTGGCAAGTTGCTCCGAGCGCGATGCCATTTGATGCGTTTTGTCCTGTAGCACGTTTACCATGTCACGCATCGTATTTATGTATTGCTCTAGCTGGCGTTCCTTGTTCATCGGTTTGCCGAAGCCCAATGCGCCGACTACTCGACCATCTTCAACGATTGGGTACGAATACGCATTCATCGGCATGCCATACACGCTTGCATCAACATAAACATCCGCTCGCTTCCCACCTAATGCAATATGAATATTTTGGTCATTGGGATGCGCGCGGTCTCCTTTTTTATAACCAACGTTAATCTCTCGACCTGGTAAATAATTCAACACGATTTGTGTTTCTTTATCAACAACGACCATTGTTGCTTCTTCCTTTAATGCTAAATGCATATAAATGAGCATATCGCTTACTTGTTGTAATAGACTCATTGCTTTTCACCTACTCTTCCCAGCTATATTTACTTAACAGTAACATATAACGAGAGAATATTCCTTACTTTCAACTTAAATTTATTACTAATTATGTCAAAAATAATAGTAACAACAAAAACGCCAAAGGAATCGTATCCCCTAGCGTCTTCATCATTTGAGTACATGCAGTCATTTTGCTGTAAAACCATTACATCTAGAATACGTTATTTTAGCATCGTCTTCATAAAATGTTCAAGCTTCGTCGATACGTCGCTTAACGTTTCGATAACGCCACTTACTTCCTGTGTAAGCTTAGCTTCTTCCGTCGATGCTTCTGTAATATGCGTCATGTTTTGTAATAACGCACTTAAATTCGATTTCACGCTCGTTAACGCACGTTCGATCTCTTCTGTCGATTGGTCTGTTTGTAGCGATAGCTTGCGTACTTCCTGTGCAACGATGTTAAAACCTGCCCCGTGCTGACCGGCGCGCGCTGCTTCGATTGATGCATTTAAGCCAAGTAAATTCGTTTGGCGCGAAATGCCGCGAATTAATTTCGTAACGTCATTCGTTTTTTCTGAGTCAGCTAATGCACGCTCTGATTGCTCACGAATTTGCTCGCTCGTCGTCGCTAGCTGCTCTGAGTGCGATGCCATGCGATGCGTTTTATCTTGTAATATGCTCACGATGTCGCGCACCGTATCGATATATTCTTCTAGCTGACGTTCTTTATCGATTGGGTTACCGAAGCCGAGTACACCGACTACTCGGTTACCTTCTTTTATAGGAAACGCGTATGCATTGATCGGCATGCCATAAATGCTAGCGTCTAAATAAATATCTGAATTTCTACCGTTTAGTGCTGTGTGAACGTTCGTATCAGTTGCCTTAATACGGTCGCCCTCACGATAGCCAATTTCTAAATTTTTCCCCGGTAAGTATTTCAACACTTTTTCGCTCTCTTTTTCGACAACAACTACGACCGCTTCCTGCTTTAACGCTAAGTGTAAATAAGGGGCCATGTTGCTCAATTGTTCTAGTATATCCATGCGTTTTCAACTTCTCCTTTAATGTTTATTTACCTTCTCAAGCGTAGCAGAAAAAATAAGCATTTGTTTCTTTTTTTACCTCATTTTCTTGTTAGATTTCTACTCATTCTTCTAAAAAATAGATGGATTTTGCCCAAATAAAAAAACGCACAAAGCAACCAGTGCTTTGTGCGCATCATTTTCCGTATTATAAGCTAAATTTCTTGCGTCCTTCTTCTAATGCGATATCTGTGTCGCTGTGTGGATATTTAGTATTTTCAACTATTTGATAATCCTCATGACCCTTGCCAGCGAAAATAATAATGTCTCCCTCTTCTGCTACAGATACAGCGTGACGTACCGCTTCTGCACGGTCGCCGATACACGCGAAGTTTTCATGCGTCATGCCTTTTGCTAAGTCGCCTGTAATGCTATCAAATTCTTCATAGCGCGGATCATCTGTCGTCAACACAACGTACTCACAGCGCGATGCTTTTTCTGCCATTGCTGGGCGCTTTGTTTTATCACGACCGCCACCTGTGCCGACTAGGAAAATCATTTTCTTGCCTGGGCGCTTGTACGGCATTGCTGCATCAATTGCTTTTTCAATCGCGTCTGGCGTATGTGCATAGTCGATGAAAATATCAAACGGTAAATCCGACTGTACTTTTTCCATGCGTCCTTTTACCGGTAAAAGCTCAGCGATATGCTCAACGATTAGCTCAAGCGCATAGCCACGACCGTAAAACGCTGCAATCGCTGCTAGCACATTGTAGACGTTAAATTCGCCGAGTAAATGCATGCTTACATCATAGTTACCTTCTGGGCTACGTAACGTGAAGTACGTCATACCATCCTCATAGCGAATATCGCTCGCACGGAATGCCGCCGTTTCGTCTTTAATACCGTATGTGTAAATTGGGAACTGCGTTAACGTCGCATATTTCTCTGACCATGCATCGTCTGCGTTTAACACAACGACTTTATTTTTTGATAAATCTTGCCCAAGCTGCGAGAACAGTAAACCTTTTGCATTGCCGTACTCCTCCATCGTGCCGTGGAAGTCTAAATGGTCATGCGTTAAATTCGTAAAGATTGCGACGTCGTACTCAACACCCGCTAAACGACCGAGTGCTAAACCATGAGACGATACTTCCATAATCATCGCGCGACAGCCTTCCATTTTGGCGCGGAAGATCATTTGCTGCGTGCTTAGTGCATCGCTCGTCGTGTTCGCTGTTTCATATAAAATGCCGTTTAAATTAAAGCCAATCGTACCTGTTAAAGCCGAGCGCTCACCCATTGATTGTAGTAAATTATGAATGATGCCCGTTACGCTTGTCTTACCGTTCGTACCCGTTACGCCAACCATCGTTAATTCATTTGATGGATAATCAAAAAATTTCGCAGCAAGCAGTCCGATTGCGCGGTTCGTATCTTGGACGATGACTTGTGTTACGTCACCTTCTAGCTCTAGCTCACGTTCTGCAACGATAACGATTGCTCCGTTAGTTACTGCTTGCTGTGCATATTCATGCCCATCAACTGTGTCACCTTTAATACAAACGAATAAACTTTTATCCTCGACGATGCGCGAATCAATCGCAATATCCTTAATTAACGTTGGCATTGGCCCAATGACTCTTTTTAATGGCAATGCACTCAAAAGCTCTTCTGCATACATATACGTATTTCCTCCTTATTACTCGACCATTTTAGATGTTACGTAAGTATATAATAATTTCGCTGTATTTTGTAGTGCTTCTACATGCGTTCGTTCATATGCATGCGATGCCTCGATGCCTGGACCAAATAGCGCGTGCTTAATATCGTAGCCTGCGCGAATTGCTGCGGACGCATCCGAGCCGTAATACGGATAAATATCAAATTTGTAGTCGATGCCATTGTCTTTAGCAAGCTGTACGAGGTGGCGCGTCAACTCGTAATGATACGGGCCGCTTGAATCTTTCGCACAAATCGACACGGTATACTCATCTGACGTTTGCCCATCCCCAATTGCGCCCATATCAACAGCGATGTACTCAACTACTTGTGATGGAATGCTCGCATTGCCGCCGAAGCCAATTTCCTCATTGTTTGAAATGTAAAAATGCGTCGTGTATGGCAGTTGCACGTCGCTTGCATGTAAATATCGCACAAGCTCAATGAGTAACGCGGTGCTTGCTTTATCATCTAAGTGGCGCGACTTAATGAATCCTGTATCGGTCATTTCAAAGCGCGGATCAAATGAAACGAAATCGCCTACTTCAATGCCAAGTTCGCGCGTCTGTGCTGCGGAAGTCGTTTTTGCGTCGATGCGCACTTCAATATGCTGCTCGTCACGCTTTACGTCGCCTGCATTTGCGTACACATGCACAGTCGTTTCATGAATTAAAATGGTACCGCGAATTGTCGTGCCGTCCATTTTATGAATCGTGCAGTATTCTCCTTCGACTGCATTCCATCTAAAGCCACCGACCATCGACAGCTTCAATCGTCCACTCGGCTTAATGTCTTTCACCATCGCACCAAGCGTGTCGACATGTGCCGTTAGTAAACGGTGCTTCGTGTCGTCTTGCCCTTGTATCGTGACGATCAGTGCACCTTTATTTGTGCGCGTGTACGTAACACCGATGTCCTGAAATTTTTTGGCCATTACGTTCATAATGTTCGTCGTGTAACCAGAGGGGCTTGGAATGTTCACTAACTCCTCTAAAAGCGCACACGTTTCTTGTAAATTAAACTGCATAACGAATCCTCCCTTAATGTCTCTATCATAACAAAATGAGCCATTTCACGACAATGTTAAATGAGGTATCATAATATTATTCTAGTTGCCCGAGGTGTTGTATGAATCCTACTAAATTTCTTTACGAGCGAAACCGTTTTGTGTTAATTTTATTCATTTGTTCGTTCGCCATTATTACCGTTCTGTTTTATTCTGACTTCACCTATTTAGTGCAAGGCTTTCCGACACTGCCTATGCTTGCCATCATTTGGTGCATTTACAGCTGCGCGATGCTTCCAAATCATAAGCTAGCGATGCGCAGCAATTTAGTCATCTTGCATATTACCGTAGTTATTCATACATTCACTTACATTACGGTATTAAATGTGTCTTGGCTTGCGTTTGTGTGCTTTTTAGCCACGCTATATTATTCTTTTAAAACGACGCTGCTTGCCATTATCGTGACAATTGTACAATGTGTATGGCTATTCACAATTGATTCAGAAACGCTCACAAGCTCGATTTTTCTCGGCAACATGCTGTTTTTAGCGCTATGTATAATCATTTCAAATGCATGGCACGGTCAAGTGTTCAACAGCAGCTATTTACACTTGTCGGAGCAGGCAAAGCAAAATTATTACTTGCACATGTTTTTTGAGCAAGCAAACGATGCCATTGCCGTTGTCGACCTAGAGGACCGCATTATCGATATGAACCCCGCGTTTGAAAAGTTGTACGGCTGGGACCGCGACGAATGCATCGGTGAAGTGATTTCGATTGTGCCAGAGACAAATCGCATCGCAGCGAGTGAGCGATTCGAGCGACTAAAGCGCGGTGAAAGCATTCCTGCGTTTGAGACAGTCGATCTCCGCCAAGATGGCTCGCTCGTACATGTGCAGCTATCGATGTCACCGATTTACAATAAGGAAGGCGACATGCTTGCCATTTCAATTATTTCACAAGATATTACGTATAAAAAAGATGCAGAAAAACGCATTTTCCAATCAGAAAAGCTTGCACTCGCTGGCGAAATTGCAGCAGGCGTTGCGCATGAAATTCGCAATCCTTTGACTGCGGTGTCTGGATTCATTCAGATGATGAACGAGGACAAGGAATCGCCGTACTACACGTACACACAAATTATTCACTCAGAGCTTGAGCGCATTAATTTAATTATTGGCGAATTTTTAGTGCTATCCAAGCCGCATATTGACGACGTAAAGAAGCTATCCATCACGAACGTTTGCTTAACGATTGCAACATTTTTGCAGTTTGAGTTTCAAAGCAAAAACATTCAGTTCACACAATGCATCCCGCAAGACGACTACTTTATCTTGGCGGACGAAAATCAAATTAAGCAAGTGCTACTAAACATTTTGCGCAATGCGATTGAGGCCGTTCATGATAACGGTCGTATCGAGTTATCGCTGCATGCGAACGACGACAACAGCATCACGATTCAGCTAAAGGATGATGGTATCGGCATGGACCCGGCGACACTTGCTCAAATTTTTGACCCGTTTTTCACGACGAAGGAGCAAGGCACAGGTCTTGGCATGATGCTCACGAACAAAATTATCCAATCGTTTGACGGTGATATTTATATTGAGAGCGTTAGAGAAACCGGCACGACGATTGAAATTACGTTTCCGATTATCGAATAACGAAAAATCCTAGCGGCGTGTGTACCACTAGGATTTTTTCTGTTACAGCATCTTCTTCACAATCGCAACTTCTGCGGCTGAATACGGCGGATATAAAAGACTTGGATTAATTTTCGTCGAGCGCTTCATCATTGATTTCGCATGTGTGAAGCATTCAAAGCTCGCATAGCCATGATACGTGCCAGCACCAGATGGGCCAACACCACCAAATGGCAGCTTCGTATTGCCAACATGCATAATCGTATCGTTAATGCAGCCACCACCAAACGAGAAGTTTTCGGTGAAGTAGTCCATCGCCCCATCATGCTCACTAAAGAAATACGCAGCAAGCGGCTTCGGTAATCGGCTCGCCTCATGCAACGCAGTCGGTAAGTCGTCATACACAAGTATCGGTAGCACGGGACCGAACAACTCCTCTTGCATAACAGCAGCGTCCCACGATACGTTGTCAACAATCGTCGGTGCAACGTAATGCGTTTCAACATCGACTTCGCCACCTGTCACAATATGTGCGCGGTCTTGCTCAAGCATATCCGCTAAGCGCTGCACTTGCGACTTCGTAATGATGCGTCCAAAATGTGCGCTTTTTTTCGGCTCTTTGCCATAAAACGAACGAATCGCTTGCTGTAGCAGCTTGACGAACTTGTCATGGACGCGGCGCTGCACGAGCACGTAATCTGGCGCGACACACGTTTGCCCTGCGTTCGTAAATCGTCCAAATGCAATGCGCTGTGCCGCAACGGCTAAGTTTGCCGTATGGTCAACAATGGCTGGGCTTTTGCCACCGAGTTCAAGTACGTACGGCGTTAATCGCTCCGCACACGCCTTTGCGACAATTTTGCCGACCTTGACGCTACCTGTGAAGAAAATGAAATCAAACGGCGCATGAATAAGTGCTTCGACCGTCTCCTTCGCTCCTTCGACAACGCGCACGTATTGTGGCTCAAACGCTTCCTCTAAAATCATCTTTACGACCGCTGCTGTTGCGACTGACGCTTCTGATGGCTTTACAATCGCTGTATTGCCACCAATAATTGCACCAAGAAGCGGCTCCATCACTAGTTGGAATGGATAGTTAAACGGCCCGATAATGCACGTTACCCCATATGGCTCGCGCACGATGTAGCTTTTTGCGGGCTGGAAGGCAAGCGGTGTTTTCGCTGCAACTGGCTCATTCCACTGCGCTACATGCTTTGCGAACTCATCAATTGAGCTGTACACCATACTAATTTCCGTTGAATATGCTTCGAAGTCGTTTTTATGTAAATCGGCATATAGCGCCTCAACAACTTGACGCTCGTACTTTTGAATTGTCTTCTTTAACGTGTGTAGCTGCTGAATGCGAAATGCGACGTCACGCGTCTGTCCGCTCATATAATACGTACGCTGCTGCTCGATATACTGCTCTACTTGTTGATTCATATTCAAATCCCCCAATTCATTATGTGTTACGTTCATTATGACGGAAGCGGCGTGCCGTTTGCAAAAAGGGGGCTCGCTAATTACAAATTGTAAAGTTTTTTAAATGTATGTAAAACGATTGTATTGTTCTGCACATGCTGTAAAAAACGCGCTATGCTTATTGAAAAAAGGGGGTTGACACGATTGTATGACGACATTTACACATTGCTTGAGGAGCGCTTTTTACGCGGCGACTACTTGCCAGATGACGTCATTTCAGATTACGCGCTAAGCAAGGAGCTACAAACGAGCCGCAACCCGATTCGGCGGGCGATGGAGCGTCTTCAGCAACAAGGCTTTTTATCAAACAATGCACATCAAAGTAAACTCGTCATCGGCTACAGTGAAGACGAATGCGCACAAATGTATACATACGTTTTACATTTAGTCGAGCTTGCCATCGCAACGGACCATGTCGATGTCAACAGCCTTTTACGCGAAACGGCAAAGCTAAAGCAGCTAAGCGACCGCAGCACATATTTTGACTACGTGCAGCAGCTTGCGAGTATTTACCGTCTCATCATTAGCTATAGCAACAACATCGTGTACACGCGCTCGTTCGACCAGTGGCATAAGCCGTTCATCCGCATGATTATGCTGCGCTTTCGCCTCGGTCAAGTGTCGCAGCCGTTTAAGGAAGTACAACAATTCACACAGCTTTGTGCGCTATTACACCAGCAGCAGCTTCAGCAAGCAAAAATTTATGTGCAGTGCATCGCGAGCGAATGGTGTAAAGTGCCGTCTCCGTTGTCATAGCGTCATACGTTCTCTATAATTAAGAGAAAAAAGGACGTTTGCGATGCGAAAACCACTGAAGATTTATTTATTTTTACTGCTGCTCATTACAGCGTTTGGCATACTCGGCAACATACTCATTCAAGACGAGCCGAACTTGCAGGCGACCGACATTAACGCGGACATTCCAGGCTCTGAAACGATGGTTGCGCTATACGAACAGCTTGCAAATACGTTTGGCGAGGACGCGATTTTTGATATTGCGGTGCTGCCAGTAGATCATTCTTTCGACACCGAGCTGCTGCTTATTGCAAATGCGACGGACGAGCAAACATTGCTTGCCGACACAGAAAAAGCGCTATACAGTATCGAGAACATCGCGCTTCGTCACGTCACAATTGCGTGGCAAGTTGAGGATGCGAGTGTCATGCGCGCTACATTCGCACCACCGTTTGACGTCACAGCTGAAACAATTGCTGCACGCGCGATTGATTATACGTATACGCCATAGGTTAGCACTCGTGCTAGCCTTTTTACGTTGTCATGCGGCTTCAGACTGATTTCTTCGTGCAATTGTTGGCGGACGTTTTTTCGCATAAAAGCTGTTACACTATCGATAATGATAACTTCGAAAGGGTGATGTACGATGGCAATTCGGCGCGGCTTCACGTTTCTGCTACTACTGACGGCGATCTTTTTCGTCGGCAAGCTCCTTTTTAGTAACGAACAAATAAAACAGCTGAAAGACGAACAACCTCCTCGCTGGGTCGACCAGCAATACATTACAGCCGGCTATTTAAGTCGTCCAGGGCGCGAACTGCAAGCGGTGAACGATATCGTCATTCATTACGTCGGTAACCCTAGTTCCACTGCCCAACAAAACCGCGATTATTTCGATACGCCAACGACGAAAGTGAGCGCGCATTTTGTCATCGGCTTGCAAGGCGAAATTATTCAAGCGTTGCCGCTGCACGAAATGTCACTCGCAACGAATTGGCGCAACCGCGATACGATTTCGATTGAGGTAACGCACCCTGATGCGAGCGGACAGTTTACCAAAGCTTCGTATGACGCGCTCGTTCGCTTGACTGCTTGGCTTCTGCACGTCTCGGATTTACCTGCTGACAATGTCATTCGCCACTATGATGTGACCGGCAAGCTTTGTCCGCTTTATTATGTAGAAAATGAAGATGAATGGCTTATACTAAAGCAACATATTGCCGATGCACATGCGTCTATTTAAAAAAAGGATGTTCGAGCGATTTGCTCAAACATCCTTTTTGTTATACCGATGCTGGGTTTAACTCTAGCTCGACTTTTACTTTAATATCTTTGCCGACGAGCACGCCACCTGTTTCAAGCGCTTGGTTCCACGTTAAGCCGAAGCTTTCACGATTAATTTTCGTCTCTGCCTCTAAGCCGTGTACTTCCACGCCCCACGGATTTTTGCCGCTGCCGTTATATTCTACGTCAAATGTTACTTCGTTCGTAATGCCTTTAATCGTTAAATCGCCCGTCACTTTGTACTCACTGCCGCTTCCTGTCACCGATGTCGAAACGAACTCAATCGTCGAGTGCTGCTCCACGTCGAAAAAGTCTGGCGAGCGCAAATGATCGTCGCGGTCTGTATTTTTCGTGTTAATTGTTGCAACGTCAAACGAAAACTCGAATGTCGCCGTCGTTAAATCAGCCACATTATCTGCTGTCACGTTCGCTGCGTAAGAATCAAACTGACCTTTTACTTTTGAAACCATCATATGCTTCACTTCAAATTGAATCGATGAATGCGCTGTGTCTACTGTAAAATTTGCCATGCTTCTTCCTCCTACGAATACATAATCGCAAGTAATATACTCACTCTAACTATATTCGCCATCGACGCGCGTTTTCCTTTTATTAAAATGAATTAAATTGCACAAATTCACTTACTGGCTTACGATACCCACGCGGACGCTCTTTGTCGACGCTTTTGCCAATCGTAATAAGCATAATTGGCTCTAAATGTGCAGGAATCGAAAATAGCTCGCGCAGCTGCGGTACGTTATGTACGTGCATTGGGCATGTATCAAAGCCGTAATGCTTCGCCGCTAGCATAAACAGCATCGCATGTAAGCTCGCATTGCGCACAAGCTCATCGCGCAGCCCTGCCTCGTCTAATGAATTTTCGTATTGCTTAACCGAATCGATCGTCGCCTTGTATTCTAGTTCATCCATCATCTTTAACATTTTCATTGGCATGTACATTTTTTCAGCTGCTTCCGCTGTGGCGCTTTGGCGATTGCCTAGCACCAGTACGGCCGCGCTCGCTGTATGAATTTTGTATTGCCCAAAATGTAAGTCGCGTAACGCTTCTTTTTTCTCTTCATCTGTTACGACGAAATAATTCGTTAATTGTAAGTTATATACGCTCGGTGCAAGCTTCGTCAGCTCAAAAATTTGTTTAAAATCTTGCTCGGTCATGCGAAAATCTTTTTGAAAATTAACGGCTGAATGTCGTGCTACCGCTAGCTGTGCAAAGTCCATGTCTTACTCCACCTTTATCATTGTTTTTGAACGAGCTTCGCATGTACGACAAAGCGCTCCTCATCATCGTCTGTCGTCGTGCATGTCGACAACGTGACAATTTGGTCGTGTACCGAAATGTCGATGCCTGTGTCGATGCGCGAGCGCGATTTAATCTCTTGAATAAATTCGCCAAACGCCTTGCCTTCAAACTCTGTATCTAAATAGTAAAAGCGCGTCGTCGTCTCATATGCCGCAAATACGTGTAGCTCATATTCATCATACATCGTTTCAAAACGAATGACGCGGTTTTCTTTCGCAAAATCTTCGTCAGCGTATTTCGATAACATACCAAACATCGAGTTGTCACGCATCACATGGCCGTACATAATCGTATGCTTTCCTAAATTTGCTGAATCATTACGAAAATCCATGAAAATACTGCCGGCGCGACTGTAGCCACCTTTGTAATTATGGTCTAAGTAATAGTCATTGTCTTCTGCTTGTAGCACCGGATTGTTAATCTTCGTGCCGTCTAGCTCCAACCAACCGACAATATCGTCATTTACCTTTTGTAGCTTCGTAATGTTTTCGCGCAGCGGCTTCTCCGTTTCCGTTTGTGCCATTGTTGTTTGCTCGCTCGTCATCAGCGCGGCGTACACTTCTTGAATGTCCGCTAAGTCGCGTGCATTTTCAAAATAGCCGTATAAATAGGAGCCGATGCTATATAAGCTCACTGCAAATACAACCATGCTGCCGTATAGCAATACTTGTCGTTTCATGTCGTTTCCTCCTGTCGTCCTAACGAAAAAAATTCACCATTTTGTCCGCGACAAAATGGTGAACGGTACTACGCTGTTTGTTTACGTAAACGTACAATAACGAACGCAGATGCTACGAGTAAAAGAAGTGCCACGTATGGTAATTCATCGCTCGTTTGTGGGTTTTTCACTTGCGTCTTCGTTGTCGTCGCCGCTGTTGTTGTAGCTGTCGTTGAAGTCGTTGCTGGCTTCGTCGTCGTTGTTGATCCTGTAGGCTTCGCTTCTGCTTTTTGCTGCGCTGCTTGTAACTGCTTTGCAACTTCTGCTGTAGCTGAGCTTGTCGCTGCTGTCGTCGTTGAAGCAGCTGGTGTTGTCGTTACAGGTTTCGTTGATGCTACGATATCACCTGTTTTTTTCGCTTTCGCCTCATCAAACACAAAATCGACGTTGTATGAGTGGTAGTAGTTTAAATTCGGAATTTCGATGCGCATTGGTACGACGATCGTTTTGTTTAAAGCGGCCACGTCCATTTGGAATAGGCGTGTATCTGCTGCTTTATCTTCGCTAATTAGTTTATAGCCTGGCGGTTCTAATTTCACGACCCACGCCGCATTTTTCACCGTAATTTCTGCTGTCATTTTGCCGTCTTTCACCGTTAGCTTTGCTGGCTTTAAGAAATAGTCATTCCCAACAGACGGGCTATCTTTACCGTATGCGTTTACTTGATATTCAATCGTATAAACACCGTCTGCTAGCTTGGCGTGCGATGTATTTGGTAAATAAAATGCCATACATACGATAAATGCGATGCATGAAACGATTACTTTTTTCAACATATTCGTCACCTTCATTCTTCAATTTTCTTCCTCTCTTAATGATGCCATAGTTACAATTCATTCTCAACTGTCTTTTTGCGACAACGAAAAAACGGCATTTTTCACAAATTGCTCTGCAAAAAATACCGTATATGACTAGTTCATCACATCTTCTTGAAAGCCAACCTTCGCATCAAAATAGCCATCTTTTGACCAAATATTTACTTTTGCCTGCTTTGCCTGCTTTTCAATGCTGTAAAACTGCTTTTCAAACGTATTGTTCGGCGCATTGACGTAACGCACGGCCGCGTAGCCTTCTTTTAATAAATGCTCCTGTAGCGACACGCCATCAACAAACACGTACGCAAGCAAGCGGTCGTATTGATCCGTTTGCTCCCCGACATCATATAGTAAGTGAACTGTTTCTGCCTCGCTTAGTAGCTGCTCTGTAAATTGCTTTGCTTCCTCTGCGTATGGCTGTGGCTTCTTTTCCTTATAGTTCATTTCGGGTGTGTCAATCATGAGTAAACGCACGCGCTCCTTTTGACCATTCATGTCCACGTTAATTGTGTCGCCGTCGCTTACATCAATATACGTCACCTCATGCAGCTCGTTGCCGGTTTGTGTCACCGCGTGATCCATTTTCACATCTGCTGTAGCGGCAGCATCTGGTTTAAAAATTAAATACAAAACAACAGCTAACACAATCGGTAAACTTTTAACGAGCGTTTTAATATCATTTAACTTCATGCTTACACTTCCTCTGGGTCAATCGCTTTAAACGTTTCGCCCTCTTCTTCAAGGTCGCGGCTGCGGTGAGCGATGCGTGAAGCAGCACATGCGGCGATGCTTCCGACTAAATCATCTAAAAACGTATTGACGCGGCCATCGCCAACTTTCGTATCGAGCTTTTCGATAATGCCGATTTTTTGCTTATCTAAATGTCCGAATGTCGTCACCGCGATACTACCATACGTAAACACGGAACCAAGCGCAATCGTTTCATCGACGCCGAATAGTCCTTCGTCTGAAGCGATAATTTGTTGAAGCGGCTCTGACAACATATTTTTCTCTGCTAACTCATCTAGCTCGATGCCGACAAGGACCGCATGCTGAATTTCACGCTTATGCAATACGCGCTCGACCGACTCGCAGCAATGTGCCATCGTTAAGCCGATGTTGTACGGCGTTTGCATTTTGTAGACGATTTCGCCAATGTCCTCGATTGTGACACCGCGGCGCTCTAACGCATCACGCGTCGCCTTGTACACTACTTCTGAATGAACTCTCGTTGGTTTTTGATACATGTGTGGATTCCTCATTTCGTTTAATTTAATGATTGCTGTGTAGTGATATGACAGGTAAACGCTCGATTGCTGCTCGCATATTGTTTCGCCGCTTCTGTCAATGTAAGCTAACTCTTTCATCGAATCCGCAACTGAATAAGCATTCCGATAACGAATGTAAGCGTTTTATGGTAAAATCGAAAAGACTACTTTTAGGAGGGTTTTTAATGGAAAAAGGATCGGTAAAAGAAATCGATTTTTATAGTGACGCATTACAAGAAGAGCTAAAACTGCTTATATATATTCCACCAAATTTCACACCGCTTGTAAAACATTCTGTACTCATCGCATCAGATGGGCGCGATTATTTCCAGCTCGGGCGCATTGCTCGTCTTGCCGATGAGCTGCACGATGATTTTGAGATAGAAAATTTAATTATCGTCGGTGTGCCATACAAAAACGCAAAAGACCGTCAACGAAAGTATATCCCAACTGGCGACCTTTTTGAAGCGTACGTGCGTTTCTTAGCGCATGAGCTTGTGCCGTATTTAGACGAGGAGTTCCCAACGCTACAAATGGGCATGGGCCGCGGACTTATTGGCGACTCGATGGCAGGTACGATTTCGTTGTTAACCGCGATTACATACCCGCACATTTTCGGCAAAGTCATTATGCAGTCACCGTACGTCGATCGCCATGTGATGGAGGCCGTACAAAACTTTTCACAAGTCGATGCATTGTCTGTTTACCACATTACAGGCAAGCAAGAAGACCGCGTGCTAACGACTGATAAGCAAATTCGTGATTTTTTAACGCCGAACCGCGAGCTGCACGCGTTAATGGAAGAACGCCGCTTCGATGTGTTTTATGAGGAGTTCGACGGCAACCATACGTGGAAGTATTGGCAGCCTGATTTGCGCCGCGCCATTGTAGAAAATTTCAGTTAATTCAACGTTTTCAACATACTTTATAAGCGTTTTCTGTTATACTTAACGTGTAAAAAAGACTGTAATATTCTCAGGAGGTCGATTAGTTTGAACTATGGTATTGTTGCATTTCCATCAAAAAAGTTGCAAGATTTGGCGAATACATATCGTAAGCGCTACGATCCGCATTATGCCCTTGTAACGCCTCATATGACGTTAAAAGACCCGTTTGAGGCAGATGAATCAGAAGTTAGCAAAATTTCCGAGGCATTAACGAACATTGCTCGTGACTTTGCGCCGCTTCACATTCATGCATCTCGCATTAGCTCGTTTTTCCCAATAACGAATGCGATTTATTTCCGTATCGAACCAACCGACCAACTAGCGGCGATTCAAGCAGCATTGAACGAAGCGATTCCATTCGGTGAAAAAAAACATACTTTCATGCCCCACATTACGATTGCCCAAAAAATGACCGACAGTGAACATGATGATATTTTAGGACAGCTGCGCATGACAGGTGTAGATGAAGAAGAAACAATCGACCGCATCCACTTAATGTATCAGCTAGAAGATGGCTCTTGGACAGCGCACGAAACATTCCGCTTAACAGGTACACGTTAATTGTTTAGCGTAAAGCGAGTCGAAACAGAGGCTGAACGTGAAGCGGCCTTTGCGATTCGTCGTGACGTCTTCATTAAAGAACAAGGCATTCCGCCGCATTTAGAGCGTGACGAATTTGATGAATCGTCGACGCATTTTGTCGTTTATGATGAAGATACCATCGTCGCGACAGCACGCGTCCAAGCTTTGCCATCTGATATCGGAATTGTCGAACGGGTTTGTGTCATCAAGGAGTATCGTGGAACTGGTTTAGGTGTATTGATCATGAAGGAAATCGAAAAGTATGCAAGACAAGTTGAATTAAAGCGATTGCGGCTCACTGCCCAATCGTTCGCTGTACCGTTTTATGAGAAATTGTATTATGATTGCGTCTCTCCTGAATTTATGGACGCTGGCATTCCAATGCGCGTTATGGAGAAATCGTTGAAATGACAAAAAAACAGGCTGTGCCAACGTAACGTTGACATAGCCTGTTTTTTATTTTACGCCGCTTGAGCCGAAGCCTTGTTCGCCGCGTTCTGTTTCAGATAGCGCTGACACTTCTACTACGTTTACAGTCGGGACAAGCTGCACAACAAGTTGAGCGATGCGCATATGCTTTTCGACAACGAAATCAACGTCGCTATGGTTTATCAGCACAACGCCTACTTCCCCACGATACCCTTCATCAATTGTGCCTGGGCTGTTTAATACGGTAATGCCGTGCTTCAGTGCTAAACCGCTTCGTGGGCGCACTTGACCTTCTGTGCCGGCTGGTAGCTCTAGCTGAATGCCTGTTTTCACAAGCGCCCATTGACGTGCCGGAATGACCGCTTCCTCGCTTGAAAATAAGTCCATCCCTGCATCGCCTGCACGCGCCTGTAGCGGCAGTTTTGCATCTTCATGTATGCGTTTAATTCGTAATTCCATTTGTGTAGTCTCCTCTTATCAGCAACATTAATTCACGCCTATTTACCATGCTATAAAATAAACGCTGTCGCAAGCCCTAAATAAATTAAAATACTCGTAATGTCGTTTAGCGTTGTAATGAACGGTCCTGATGCAACGGCTGGGTCAACGCCGATGCGGTCCATCATAAGTGGAATAAGTGACCCGGCAAGCGTAGCAACAATAATCGAGCAGCACATAGCCACGCCCACAAGCATACCAATAATGAGTTCACCTTTCCAGAAGTAAACGATTCCTGTTACAACGAGCGCACAAAGCAGCCCCATAATCGCACCGGTACTTAGCTCGCGCAGCAACAGACGCATTTTGCTTTCGTCATTGCTTGCATCTTTTGTAGCTAAGCCGCGTATTGCTACCGCAAGCGCTTGCGTCCCACTGTTGCCACTCGTACCTGAAATAAGTGGAATGAAAATCGCTAAAATGGCAACCGCATCGAGCGTATCTTCAAACTGCGCCATAAGCGACGCCGTAAGCATTCCTAAAAATAATAACATCACAAGCCACGGCAAGCGCTTTTTCGCTGCTGCGAGTGGTCCTTGCTCAAAGTTATCAAAGTTCGAAATCCCGGCTAGCTTTGAGTAATCGTCCTCTGCTTCTTCATCGATAACGTCAATAATATCATCGACTGTAATGATGCCAAGCAGTGTTTTATCCTCGTCAATGACCGGCAGCGCTAAAAAGTTGTAGTCACGCATAATTTGTGCAACTTCCTCTTGGTCGTCGCTCGCTTGCACTGACACGACACGCTCATTCATAATGTCACGAATGAGGACGTTCTCACCTGCCACAATTAAATCACGCAGCGAAATGACGCCGACAAGCTGCTTTTTCATGTTCGTAATGAAGATGTAATAAATCGTCTCGGCTGTCGGTGCCTCGCTTCGCAAAATATTCATCGCTGTGCGCGTCGTCGAATTTTCGTTAATTGATACGTATTCAGTCGTCATAATGGCACCGGCTGTATAATCTGCATACTGCATGAACTCATGAATTTCCTCAGCCGTCTCATCGTCCATTAGCGTTAAGTATTGCGTGCGATCTTCATCGTCTAGCTCATGAAATACGTCTACTACATCGTCCGTATTCATTTCAGAAAGCATCGCCGCGGCGTACGATACGTCCATTTCATTTAAAAACTCCACATACGTATCGTCATCGATTTCAAGCGCCTGGAACACTTCAGCAAGCTCCTGTGGCGATAAATAATAATAAATTTTTTGACGTATCGGAGGTGTTACCTTTTCATAAAACTGTGCCTGCTCATACGGGTGCAACTCAAAAAACTGCTCGCGAAACTGCTCGATATCATCCTTTTCAATGAAGGAAATGAGCTGCTCCATTACAAGCTGTTCCTCGTCACGCCCCACTTTTTCATCCATCATGTACACCAACCTCCTTCTACGCTTTCACTACTTTCATTAGTATAGACGGCTACAAATACGCATTCAATTTGTTTTTGTCATATTTACAAATATACTCGTCGTCCGTGTCACATGCGCGACAAAATAAAAAAGCCGCCTTCTTCACGTCAACATGTACGTAAAAAAGACAGCTCGTCCTTTATAAAAAACGCTGCAAATCCGCGGCTAGCGGTATTTCATGTACATGGTGCTCGTTCGTTAACGGATGCGTAAATTCAATTTTTACGCAATGTAGCGCATGGCGATCAATGAGTGCTTTACTGCCGCCGTACAAACCGTCCCCTATTATTGGATACCCTAAATGCGATAAATGTACACGAATTTGATGTGTTCTTCCTGTATATAACTTTAAACGTACGTGCGTCAGTGGCTCGCCGTTATACGTAAAGCGGTTTAACACCGTCACGTCTGTATGTGCGTGCTGCCCGTCATCTCGAACGACGCGCTCAATAATGCTCGTATCGCTTCGTCCGATTGGCGCTTTCACTTCGATAAAATCATCTGCTACATGACCATGCACAATCGCCTCGTACGTGCGGTCAACATCATGCGTTTTTTGCGCTAAGCCCATTAAATGATGAATGTGGCGATGCTTCGCGATGCACATTAGCCCAGACGTATCGCGGTCTAGTCGCGTCACAATATGCGCGGTTGACTGCAATTGAATTTGCTCAAAATAATGCATGAGCACATTCGCTACACTGCCACTTGGATGCTCGCGCGACGGAATGGTACTTTGATACGGCGGTTTATTAAGCAGTAAAATCGAATCGTCCTCATATACGACGTCGAGCGCTCCTGCTTCTGCAAGCAATCCTTCACTCGGCTGCTCTACTGGAAACACAACGGTCACGACGTCGCCTTTTGAGAGCTTGTAGCGCACCGTTTGCTCCGTACCGTTAACGACAATTTGTCCGCCATCGTATTTAATCGCCGTTAATGCACGTTTAGAAATACCAAACTGACCGAGCAATGCTTCACGCAGCAATACTCCGTCAGTTTCTGTATGGAATGTTAATTCAAATTGCTTATACATCGTTTGACACGAATGATTCGTGAACGCGCTCCCAAAACGGGAATGGGCGGAATCGTGCAAAACGTACTTTTTCGCGTGCAACAGTACA
This sequence comes from Caryophanon sp., assembly GCA_036309765.1. Lineage (GTDB taxonomy): Bacteria > Bacillota > Bacilli > Bacillales_A > Planococcaceae > Caryophanon. Next base: position 59,119 of record JAXJTE010000168.1, read on the forward strand.
TTGAATTTTTGAAACGTCTGATTGTGACAAGCTAATGTGGTCAATCGTCATATTAAACTCCTGCGATTCAGACACTGGCTTTAGCTCACAATTATGATGCGCTGGTAATACGAGCGATGAGCCGACTGTACGGAATACGCGGTTGTTAATCGACGCCATTTCCGTTAGCTGAATCGCTTCGAGCGTCGGGTGAATGATCGCGCCGCCGAGTGCTTTATTGTAAGCAGTTGAGCCAGATGGTGTCGATACGCAAAGCCCGTCGCCGCGGAAGCGCTCAAATGGCTTGCCGTTTAGCTCGACGTCCATTACGAGTGTGACGCTTGGCGATTTCACCGTCGCTTCGTTTAACGCTAAATATTTATTGACGGCTGAGTTATGATGATGCACTTGAATTTCAAGTAGCGGGTACTCGACGACGTTAAAGTCCTTTTTCGCAATCGATAGCACAAGCTTTTCTAACTCGGACGGCTTCCAGTCTGCGTAAAACCCTAAATGCCCTGTATGAATGCCGACGAATGACACTTTATCAAGTAAATGCGAGAAGCGGTGGAATGCGTGTAGCAGCGTGCCGTCTCCCCCAATCGATAGCACAATATCCGGGCTTTCCTCATCGTGCTTTAGCCCAAAATCTAATAAATACGTTTTTGCTAGCTGTGCTAATTCGTTTGACTGCTCATCTAAACGTGCTTGAATTGCAAAGTTCATCATGCATCACGCTCCTGTTCTGGTCGATTTGTTTTCGGATTGTCACCTTCTTTAAGCTCGGTGAAATAAGCTTGTGCCTCGTGGATTTCACTGCGAATTTGCGACATTTCCTCATCTAGCTGAAAGGCCGCTTCTGCCGCACTTTGTAGACGATTTTTAATTTCTTCAGGGAAAGCTCCCTTATATTTATAATTTAATGAATGCTCAATCGATGCCCAAAAGTTCATCGCAAGCGTTCGGATTTGAATTTCAGCAAACACAACTTTCGTGCCATGAATCGTTTCTACTGGGTACTCGATAATGACGTGATGCGAGCGATAGCCACTGCTTTTGCTGCTTGTCACGTAATCGCGCTCCTCGACAATACGCATATCTTTTCGCTGATGCAATAAATCAACGACCGTAAAAATATCATCAATAAATTGGCACATAATGCGCACGCCTGCAATATCTTGTATTTCACGGGCAAGCTGTTCAGACGGCTCAAATGGCAAACCTTTTTCGAGCGTTTTGTCGTAAATACTCGCTTTTGGCTTAACACGACCTGTGACAAACTCAATCGGTGAATTCGTATTGTTCATGCTAAACTGTGAACGCATTCCTTTTAGCTTTACTTTCAGCTCGTCTACAGCTTGCTTATACGGGTTCAAAAAAAGATCCCATGCTCCCATACGTCAAATTCTCCTCTCAACAGCGCAAACGCCCCGCTGCCTGTCTTCTGCAAACGCCACTTATACAGCGTCCGTTAAAATTCGTTGAAATGCTTGTTCCACCGCGCTGACAAATTCATCGCCGTAATTGCCATTCCCCTCGATATTATAAACAAGCATTTGCAATTCTTCAAAGAAATGTCGTAACACAATGGACGTGGCGTTTACTTGTACAGTCGGGTTTTGTTGCTGCACGAGCATTTTCACAAGCACATGCCACACTGGCTGCTCAAATCGTATGTATGCATAAGTGTCCCCTACATCGCATAAATACACGAACGCAAAGTCATCCGAATCCGCAATCACTTGTCCTGCTGGTGTCATTTTGTCATATTCAACGTTTTCGTTTACACTAAACGTAAGTAATTCCTCGTCTACAATTGTAACAGTATATTGATTACGCAACATGAAAACTCCCTTTCTTGCCATTGTTTCTGTTCATATTTTACCATACAGTAATGTGTACAGGCACAGACTTCTTTGAATGCGGCTGTTTTTTTCTGTTGCGACCTACTCTGCTAAAAAATCCATCTGTAAAGGAAGAGCATGATGACACAAGAAACCGAAATTGAATTTAAAAATTTATTACAGCACGATGAATACGCACAACTATGCCAATTTTTCGGCGTGCAGCCAGCTAATGCAAAGACGCTCGCAAACCATTACTTCGACACAGCCGACCTACATATTAAAGCACTCGCTAGCGGCTTACGCATCCGCGAAACAGACGGCGTATTTGAAGCGACGTTAAAGCGCGCAGTGGACGCACAAACGAGCATCGAAACGAACGTCGATATTACGCGTGCGGAAGCGGATGCGATTTTTGACGGCGCACCGTTTCCTGAAGCAATTACGACGCAGCTTCGCGAGGCGGCCGTGCCACTTTCTGAAATAAAAATGTACGGTTCACTAACAACACGACGCATTGAAGTCGAATATAAAGGTGGAACGATCGTAATCGACCACTCACGCTATTTACAAGAAGAGGACTATGAGCTGGAATACGAGGTGACAGACGCTACTGCGGGCGCACAAGCGTTTCATGCCTTGCTCGAGCAGCTGCACATTCCGACTCGCGTAACGAAAAAGAAAATTGCTCGCTTTGCGGATGCATTAGCGAAACAGAAAGGATGATTTTATGACAATCCCAAATATTCGCGCCTTTTTAGACACAGCAGCCATCCAAACGATGACAGGTGATACAGAAAGCGCTTCTTCAACAAACTCAGCGTTCTCATCACTGATTTCAGAAGTTTTATCCAATAACGCATCGACATCAACGTTAACGAACTACTTAGGTGCGATCCCATCACTTGTAGACGCAAGCACATCATCGACATCAAGCTCAGCGACGACGCTACTAAACGCGTTATCTTCTAGCAGTGCCTCTACATATATGCCACCGTCTCTTTACACGGTGCTATCAGAGCAGGCATCAAAAACCGAAACGACAGCTGCGGCAAAGACGACAGAAGCAGCGCCGTCTTACACAGGCTCTGTCGTGTTCACAGGTCAGCTTGAAGGAGCGAACAAATATAGCGCCATTATCGAGAAAGCCGCAAAGGAATACGATTTAGATCCGAAGCTTATCGCCGCAATTATGAAGCAAGAATCAAACTTCGATACGAGCGTGAAAAGCCATGCCGGTGCAGCAGGGTTAATGCAGCTAATGCCAGGCACAGCGAAATACGTCGGCGTCAAAAATTCGCTGGATCCAGAGCAAAACATTATGGGCGGTGCTAAGTATTTACGCATGATGCTCGACCAGTTCGGTGGTAACGTCACGACGGCACTTGCTGCGTACAACGCCGGCCCAGGCAACGTAAAAAAGTACGGCGGTATTCCACCATTTAAAGAAACACAAAACTATGTTGTGAAAGTAAACAACTACTACAAGTCATAATAAATTCATTTTGTTTTCCTCGTTTACAAAACGTAAAACGAAACATTTTCACTACAAAACGATGTACAGAAATAATTCTTTTGAACCACTGCCTTTTAGCGTCTTCGAATGCTAAAAGGCAGTTTGTTTGTATTCCGACAAGTTCGTTGATAGAATGAACGTACAACTTAGTTCAATCCATGTACGCGTCATGCGTATTTCATAAATAAAATGGTTTAAAGGAGCAACACACCTATGACTAGAATTTCTAAAATTCCTTACGAGGAAATTGGTGCTGAGAAATTATCGGAATTAATGCATGCGTTTTACAAGCGCGTCAGTGAGCACCCATTGCTAATTCCAATCTTTCCAGAAGATTTTTCGGAAACGATTCGTAAGCAAATTCAATTCCAGACTCAATACTTAGGTGGTCCTAACTTGTTTACTGAGGAGCACGGTCACCCGATGATGCGTGCACGACATATGCATTTTAACGTTACACCAGACCGCGCACAAGCTTGGCTCGAATGTATGGCAGGTGCGATGGATGACATCGGTTTAGATGGGAAATTCCGCGAAATTTATTATAAGCGCCTTGTCATGACAGCGCATCATATGATCAACGCGCCAAATGAGGAAGAGGAGGGGTTGTAGTGACGCATGTTCAACTATTAACGGAGCAAGCAACATCCTCACAATCGTTGCACAAACCTTTAGAGTTATACATTTTCATTGATCCATTATGTACAACTGCTGTCGATATGCAGTCTATGGTTCGCAAACTACAAGTACAATACGAGCAATACTTTACATGTCGCTTCATTTTAAGCACGAAGCTTGCCTCACTAAACTGCCTAGAGGAAAAAACGAAAGGCTGCATGTCTGGACAAGATGTTGACGTGAAGCATCCTGTATTACCTTCTGTCGCAGTAAAAGCCGCTGAGCTTCAAGGTAAACGCGCAGGCTTACGTTTTTTAACGAAGCTACAAGAATGTTTACTGTTAAAACAAAAAAACTTACAATCGTACAATACATTGCTTGAAATTGCAGAACAATCACAGCTCGATATGCAGGAGTTCCGCAACGACTTTGGCTCAAAGGAAGCAGCACATGCTTTCCAGTGTGATTTACATATCACAAACGAAATGGACGTAAGCGAGCTGCCAACGATTGTCTTTTTCAACGAGTGCATTGAAGATGAAGGCTTGAAGGTGAGTGGCTTATACACGTATGATGTGTACGAGCACATTTTATCAGAAATGCTCAACGCCCCGCTCATCCCGAATCAGCCACCACCAGTCGAGGAGCTACTTGGACGCTTCCATAGCTTATCGACACAAGAAATCGCCGCGATGTACAACTTAACAGAAGTTGCCGCTGAGCGCGAAATGAAAAAACGCATGCTTCAACAAAAAGTCGAGCGTACACAAGCAAACGACGTGACGCTTTGGCGCTTAAAGCACGCATAAAAAAGAAAGCTAGAGAAGCCCTTCTCTAGCTTTTTTTGTCGTCTATGCGCTAAAATGATACGTAAAGGGGGAATTTCCATGCATGAAACACCAATTTACGTACGCTTTTGTGAAACGGATTTACTTGGGCATACGAACAACACGAGTTATTTCTTTTACTTTGAGGAAAGCCGTGTCAAATTTTTAAATAGCGTCGCACCGAGCAAGGATGTAGACGTTCAGTTCGTCGTAGCACGCATTACGTGTGACTACATGCAGCAAAGCTACGCAGGCGACGAGCTCATTGCACGCACGTCTGTGTCAAACGTTGGCTCTAAAAGCTTCACACTGCGTCAGGAAGTCCTGACACAAGCGCGTGACGTCATCGCGGCTGGTGATTGCGTCGTCGTCTGCTTTGACCCAAAAACGCAGCGCTCCGCAGCAATTCCCGATGCGCTGCGAAACGAGCTAGAACAGCACCTCATTCATAGCTAATGTAACACCGTAAATATAACAAAACCTTGACGAAAACAACTCGTTTCGTCAAGGTTTTTCTTTTTTATGTATGTTTTCTTAAACAAATTATTATTACACAAAAATAAAAGAGGATCTTCAAGCCTCGACAGAATGAAGACCCTCTTTTCACAAAGGGGATGGGAGAAATGTTCACGATCAAACAAAGGGGTGTATGTTTGGTTTGTGATTTATTTCACAGTGACTACTCTAACATGTATTACGTATGGACGCAACCACTTACATTCGTTTTCACAAATCTGTCAAATAGAAAGCGATTTCACTCATTTCGCGGAGTTGTTTCTCTTGTGAAATTATTTATTATTCATTTCATAAAATGGGTTACATAACACCACCAAAAGATATATTGAAAAAACAATAACGAAAACTTTTCGCCACAAAGCAGAAAAAAACTACATGTTCGCACATGTAGCTTCTCCCCACCTATTTATTCACCTAATAATAGTGATTCTAATTCATTTAGCTTTTCTTCAAACACTTTACACGCATCAATAATTGGCTGTGGTGAGCTCATGTCCACACCTGCTGCTTTTAGCACATCGATTGGGAAGTTCGAGCATCCAGCCTTTAAGAAGTTGTTAATGTACTTCTCTACTGCTGGTGCGCCCTCATCTAAAATCTTCTTCGATAGTGCTGTTGCCGCTGATTGCCCTGTTGCGTATTGGTACACGTAGTAGTTGTAGTAAAAATGCGGAATACGCGCCCACTCAAAGCCGATTTCCTCATCGATGACCATGTCGTCACCGTAATACTTTTTGTTTAACGTGTAATACTCCTCCGTTAGCTTATCGGCTGTTAACGGCACGCCGTCTTGGTCAAGCGTATGCATTAAATGCTCAAACTCCGCAAACATCGTCTGACGGAATACCGTACCGCGGAAGCCGTCTAACCAGTGATTTAATAAGTAAATTTTCTTTTCTTTATCGTCAAGTGTGTCTAGTAAATGCTCAAACAATAGCTCTTCGTTACACGTCGATGCTACTTCTGCTACGAAAATTGAGTAGTCGCCATATACGTACGGCTGTGATGCGCGTGTGTAATAGCTATGCATACTATGTCCAAACTCATGTGCAAGCGTAAATAAGTTGTTGACATTGTTTTGCCAGTTCATTAAAACATACGGATTCGTGCCGTATACACCTGACGAATACGCACCACTGCGTTTTCCTTTATTCTCAAGCACGTCTACCCAGCGATTGTCGAGGCCGTGCTGCACGATGCTTTGATAGTCCTTACCTAGTGGCGCAAAGCTATCCACCATGACCTTTTTCGCCTCGTCGTACGTGTATTCCATTTCCGTTTCGGCAACGAGCGGCGCAAATAAATCGTACATGTGTAGCTCGTCCACACCTAGCACTTTTTTGCGTAACGCGACGTAGCGATGCAGTAAATGTAAGTTGTCGTTAATCGCCGCCACGAGCTGGTCGTACACTTCTTCTGGAATGAAGTTGTTTGATAATGCGGCGTGACGTGCTGAATCATAGTTACGAATACGTGCCGTCGCATTCGCACCTTTTACTTTGCCTGAAAGTGTTGCAGCGAACGTATTTTTTAAGCTGCCGTATGTTTCATAGACCGCTTTAAACGCACGCTCACGGAAATCACGGTCTGCGCTTTCTAACGCTGTAATAAAATTGCCGTGCGTAATTTGGAAGTCGTCCCCTTTATCGTCTTTTACGACTGGGAACATTAAATCTGCATTGTTTAACACCGAGTACGTATTGCTTGATGCACCGCGCACTTCGCTTAGCTGTGCCATCAGTGCCTCTTGCTCGGCCGGTAAAATATGCGGGCGTGCCATTAACGTCTCCTTTAACGACTGACGGTACACCGCAAGCGCCTCGTTATCGTTTACAAACTGCTCAATGACCGCTTCATCCATCTCCATCATTTCCGGTGTAATGAAAGAAAGTGCCGCCGATGCTTTTGATGCAAGTGCATTTGCGCGTGATTCCAGTGCTTGGTACGTGCTGTTTGTCGTATCTTCATCGTTACGCATATGCGCATACACGTACAGCTTGTGTAAACGGCTACTCACTTCTTCGCTATACTGTAGCACCGCTAAAAATTCGTCTGCGCTGTTTGCTAAACGTTTTTCATACGTCGCTGCCTGCTCGACTAATGCGGTAATCGCCTCAAACTCCTCGTTCCATAAGTCATCTGTTGCGAAAATATCCTCTAAGCGCCACGTTAATTCCTCTGGCACGTCTTGTCGTAATAATACATCCTTCGCCATGTACAAAACCCCTTTAATTATATTGTTTCGGAAACCGAATTACTCTCTTTATTTTCTCAATTATTGCTCCGCGGCGCAACTATTTTGTCATACATCACTTGAAATAATGCCGCTTCGTTCGCAGGTGCCGTCATCACAATGTCCTCATATAGATACAATGCCTGACGACTGCGTACACATAGCTGCTCGGTATTACTAAACGCACAAAAATGTTCCTCGTCCTCACGAATCATTTTCTTGTACTGCGCTCGCCATACGACGTAATACAGCTGCCAATCAACTGGCGGCATTGACAACGCATGCGCATACGGCACGTAAATTCCGACGTAAAATGGAATACGCATAATGCCTCCGTAATGCATATATGCAAGCTGTAATACGTTATCCTGTACCCCTTCCTTACTAAAACGTAACCGCTGCAGCAGCATTCGCTCACGCATCGATTGCTGCTTCTCACATAGCTGTATAAATACGTCCTTTGAAATCGGTGTCGGGACGTAAAACGGAAATTGCTGCTCATGAATCGGCACGCGCATGACGTACGCATAAAACTTCGTCGCACTTAGCTGCATCGCGTAGCTATAATAAATAAACGCCTCCTCTGTTGGTGAGAGCGTTATGCAATACGCAAGCCCGTCCTTCATTTGCAGACATGCTTTCTCTAGCTGTGAGAGCGAAATGATTTGCCAGCCGAGCTTTTTATGCCGCGCTACTGGAATCCAAATCGGCACGTAACCTTGTCGTGTGTAGCCATCTGTTCGCTCAACAAGCCGCTCATACGAAATGGCACTGCACTGAAATTCAATTGCATATTGCGCTGCTCGTACGTCGGGGCGCTGCTGCAACACATGTATGTACGGCTCAAGCTCAACATCTTGTATAAAACGTTGACAAAACGTATATAATAATGCCTTGCCTTGTAAATGCTGCGCTGATTCTCGCTCGCTAAACCCCGCCTCACAACCTGCTTGTCGATGCGCAAAATGGGCAAGCTTTTGATTCCCTACTTTTAAAATGACTGGCTCGTTACAACACGGGCACGTAAACGTTTCACTTTGGCGAAGCGTGCGCAATGCTTCCTTCGTATAATCGAGTGTACATAATGGCTTTTCGTTATGTTTTGCTACAAACATCATTCATCACCTCACCGTTTACTTTGCCGCATTTGTGAAATGATGGCGATTGTTCGTGTGAAATTTAAATTTTAGGCAAAAAAAAAAAAAAAGCCAGCTAAAGGAACATCCCTTTAACTGGCTCGTTATTATGCAAAGTATTGTAAAACGGTCTCAACACAGTTGCCGTCCATAATGCGCTCGCCGTATTCTTCTAGGCGATGCTTCGTTAATTGTGACAGCTGTGCGTATTCATTGACGATTGATACGATGTCCATAATATTTTTTTCTACTTGCTCTATTATTACATAGTACGTACCTTCAAATTTATATAAAGTCGTTGTCATTGGCATTGCTTGTAAACGCTTCGCAATCGCAATGATATCGTCAAATTGCTGTAGACGGAAAACCGCATATTGCTGCTTTACAACCGTGTCGGCAATCGTGTCTTTAAACTCTGCCATCGCACCTACGCTATTGCTTAACGCTTCTTCAACAAAGCGCTCAAAGCCTTGGTCATTTTCGTTCATCATTGGTGAATCTTCTCGATCAGATGTGCGCGTTACAACAACTTCAATACCTGTCTCAGCAGCATTCACATGAATCCAAATTGCGCCTTCTAATTCAAAGTCAGCTTCTTCACCAATTTCCTCGATCATATCCCAGAATAGCTGCTCTCCTTTGCCGCGATTGTACCAAATTTCTTCGCGACTATATCCACGCTCTTCAATATCATCATATGAAATGTAAAGCTTCAAAGTATACTCATTCACACGTTCGATGTCCATAACAAACACATCTCCCCTCTATTCCTAGCTTAGATGTTTTTTCTCTCTAGGTTTATTCTTTTATTTTATGCTGTTTCGAATGAAAAAGGAAACAAATCATCTTACTTCTATCTTAATACTTGATAGTTTAGAGGACGCCCATGAAATAAGCAAGTGAAAATGAATAATTAACTGAACATTTAAAAAGTTTTCACGTACAAAAAAAGAACGTTCCACAGCTTAGGAGCGCTCTTTACAATCACCTATTAGTTAACCATACGCTGTGCTTCTTGTAATTGGTATGCGCGTACTTTGCGCGGTAAGAAGCGACGAATTTCATCTTCGTTATAGCCTACTTGCAGGCGCTTTTCATCTAAAATAATCGGGCGGCGTAATAAGCCTGGGTATTCTTGAATTAATTCATATAAACGCTGTAGTGATAAGCTCTCTACGTCGATGTTTAACTTTTGGAACACTTTTGAGCGCGTTGAAATAATTTCATCCGTGCCATCTTCTGTCATACGTAAAATTTCTTTAATTTCGCTTAACGTTAATGAATCTGAAAAAATGTTACGCTCTGTATATGGAATATCATGCTCTTCTAACCATGCTTTCGCTTTTCGACATGATGTGCAGCTAGGTGATGTAAATAAAGTAACGATCATTTAAAACACTTCCTTTCAAATATAATACAATTTATTTTGACCTACATTATAATTAATCTAAAATAATTATATTTCTATTATACAACATTAGCGTTATTTTTAATAGAGCATTTTACGAAATTCCGATTCAACATTCAACTCATTTTAATCACTTTATAGCTCGTATAAACATTTTTTAACTAACGATAAGTTCCCACTTACAGCCGCTCCATTTCAAGGCGTATACAATGTCATAAGCTACTTTATAACTTCCCATTTACCGCATCATGTAAACATACCGACGTCACTAATTTTTTCTCACTTAAAAAACCTTAATTGAGAATACACAATTACTATACACCTATGTACTAGGTCATTTCGCAGTTGCAACGACGCGCTTTTTTTTATATAATTTTTGGCAAATACATTTTAGCAACGGTGAAGAAGAATAGTACATAAAGAGACGCGGATGAGAGAGTTTATGGATGGTGCAAATAAACAACGCGCTTTATCGAATGGGCTTCGGAGTTCGTGCGGTGAAATTAACAGTAGCTGCATGCGTACATCTCACGTTACGAGACAAAGTGGTTAGGCAACTAACAAGCTGGGTGGTACCGCGGATTTAAACATCATTCGTCCCTTTTTCGAATAGGGAGCGTGATGTTTTTTTATTTGTTCAATTTTAAGTTGCTCTCGCTTACGAGGCAGGCTTTCCGCGGGCGTGGCTTGAGCCTCCTCGCTGCATACGCAACTGCGGGGTCTCAAGTCTCACGCTATTCCCGCTGGAGTCCGCCTCGTGCTCCGGGCAACTACTACGTCGCTACATATTCCAAAATGTAGGCGGCGAAATAAAGAACTTTATTTGAAGGAGGACATTTCACATGACAACTATCTTTTCAGGCGTACAGCCAACAGGAACAATTACGCTCGGTAACTACATCGGTGCTATTAAGCAATTCCCTGCACTTCAAGACGAGGGCGAGGCCATTTACTGCATCGTTGACCAGCACGCCATTACAGTGCCACAAGACCGCCTAGAGCTACGCAAAAACATTCGTAGCTTAGCGGCAATGTACATCGCAGTCGGCATCGACCCACAAAAATCGACGCTGTTCATCCAATCAGAGGTGCCAGCACACGCGCAAGCAGGATGGATGCTACAATGCGTTGCGTCAATCGGTGAGCTAGAGCGCATGACGCAGTTTAAAGACAAATCAAACGGCAAAGAATCGGTTTCAGCAGCACTATTAACGTACCCACCACTAATGGCCGCGGACATTCTTTTATACAACACAAACATCGTTCCAGTTGGCGATGACCAAAAGCAGCACATCGAATTAACACGCGACTTAGCGGAGCGTTTTAACAAGCGCTACAATGACGTGCTAACAATGCCAGACATTCAGCTACCGAAAGAGGGCGCACGCATTAAGTCGCTACAAGAGCCGACGAAAAAAATGTCTAAATCAGACCCAAACACAAAAGCAACAATTCGTTTACTTGATACACCAAAAGAAATCGAAAAAAAGATTAAATCTGCTGTGACGGATTCTGAAGGCATCGTGAAATACGACGTCGAAAACAAGCCAGGCGTATCGAACTTATTAACGATTGAGTCAGCATTAACAGGCGCTACAATTGCAGAGCTTGAAACGAAGTATGAAGGTAAAGGATACGGCGACTTTAAAGCAGGTGTTGCACAAGCGGTCATCGAGCATTTAGCACCGATTCAAGAGCGCTACAATGCGTTAATCGATTCACCAGAGCTTGATGATATTTTAGATGCAGGCGCAGCGAAAGCAAATGCCATTGCGAACAAGACGCTTAAAAAGATGGAAAATGCGATGGGCTTAGGTCGTAAGCGTAAGTAACAACGATCAATAACAAGCGATGTATACGGAAGCTAGTTTTGTCATACGAGTAGCTTGTGAAAAGAATAATGTGCGAGTTGATCGACGTAGGGCGCGACTTCTGCGGGAACAGCGCAAGCGGAATATCCATTTTTTCGCGCGGTGGAAAAATTAGATGGAGCCGCGCCCGCGAAAAGCGTCGCCCGATACGGAGTCAACTCGCGTATACATATTAAAAAAACAAAGCATCGGCGAATGTAACATTCATTCACTGATGCTTTGTTTCATTTATCATATATTTTACACGCGCTTAAATAATAATGACGCGTTATGTCCACCAAAGCCAAGCGAGTTGCTCATCGCATAGTCTACTTGCTGTTCGCGCATTGCGTTTGGCACGTAGTCTAAATCACATGCTGGGTCTGGCTCTTGTAAGTTCATTGTCGGTGGTAGCTTGCCTTCTTTTAACGCAAGCACGGTAAAGATTGCTTCAATACCGCCTGCTGCACCGAGTAAGTGACCTGTCATTGATTTTGTTGAGCTGACTGCTAATTTATATGCATGCTCGCCAAATACTGATTTTACCGCTTGTGTTTCATATAAATCATTGTACGGTGTGCTCGTACCGTGTGCGTTAATGTAGCCTACTTGCTCAGGTGCTACACCGCCATCTGCAAGCGCCTGTGCCATCGCGCGTGCCGCTCCTTCGCCTTCTGGTGCTGGTGCTGTAATGTGATGTGCATCACCTGTTGCGCCGTAGCCAAGCACTTCTGCATAGATCGTTGCACCACGTGCGATTGCATGCTCGTACTCTTCTAAAATAACAATGCCTGCACCTTCACCAATGACGAAGCCGTCGCGATTTTTATCGAATGGACGTGATGCCGTTGCGATATCTGTATTAAACGATAACGCCGTGCTTGCACAGAAGCCTGCAACTGCTAATGATGTAATCGGTGCTTCTGCGCCACCTGTAATCATCACATCTGCATCGCCGCGCTCGATGACTTTAAACGCATCACCAATTGAGTTCGTACCTGATGCACATGCCGTTACTGTACATGAGTTAATGCCTTTTGCACCGAAATGAATCGATACTTGACCTGATGCCATATCCGGAATCATCATCGGCACGAAGAACGGGCTCACACGTCTTGCACCGCGGTCTAAAAATGTGCGGAACTGCTGTTCATACGTTTCCATGCCACCAATACCCGAGCCAATCCATACGCCTACGCGTGCGGCATTGTCGTCGTTAATTTCAAGATTTGCATCTGCTACTGCTTCAATCGCTGCGCCCAGTGCGAACTGTGTGAAGCGGTCCATTTTACGCGCTTCTTTTTTGTCGATCCACGTCTCAATTGTAAAGTCCTTTACTTCCGCTGCTACTTTTGCAGAAAAAAGCTCTGCATCTAAACGTGTTAACGGACCTACCCCGCTCTTACCCGTTAAAACTGCTGACCACGTATCTTTTGCTGTATTTCCTACTGGCGTCACTGCGCCTACCCCTGTTACTACTACACGTCGTTTCATGTCCATTTTCCCCCTATTTTATAATCCCCAGCGCATTGCAATCGCGCCCCAAGTTAAACCGCCACCAAAACCGACCATCACCAGCACATCATCATCTTGAATCGTGCCTTTTTGTAGCTCCTCATATAGCGCTGTGCCAATCGAAGCGGCCGATGTGTTACCGTACTTTTGAATCGTCGTCGCCATCTTTTCAGCAGGTAGCTGCAAGCGTTCACGCGCCGATTCCATAATGCGAATATTCGCCTGATGCGGAATTAAAAACTGTACATCCTCTTTCGTTAACCCTGCCTTTTGTAACACATTTAACGATGATTCACCCATTTGACGAACGGCAAACTTGAATACTTCACGCCCGTTCATCTCAATATGCTGTGCATCATTTAAATACAAATGCTTGCCACCCGTACCGTCTGCCCCAAGCTCAAACGATAAAATGCCGCGCCCTTCGCTTACTTTGCCGATGACAACAGCACTCGCACCGTCACCGAATAAAACAGCTGTATTGCGCTCTTCCCAATCGATTAATTTCGATAATTTTTCAACACCTACTACTAATATATAGTCATACGTATTTGTTTCAATAAATTGCTTCGCTGTAATAATGCCGTACATAAAGCCTGCACATGCAGCCGATACGTCCATCGCTGCTGCCCCTTTTGCGCCGATTGCTTCTTGTACTTGGCATGCCACGCTCGGAAATGCGCGGTCTGGTGAAACGGTTGCCACTAAAATTAAGCCGATTTGATGCGCTTCAATGTTCGCCTTGTCAATCGCTTCCTTTGCCGCAGCAATCGCCATATGCGACGTTTCTTCCCCTTCCGCTGCGAAGTGACGTGCCTCAATCCCTGTTCGCGAACGAATCCATTCATCCGATGTATCAAGCATTTGCTCTAAATCAGCATTCGTTACACGCTTTTGCGGCACGTAGCTTCCTACGCCGATAATGCCTGCTAATTGCGTCATATATGTTAACCCCTTTGTAAGTAAATATTAGTACTTGGTCTTAATTATAACGAATCGTTTTCAAAATTCAACAAAAACTTTCTAAGCAGTCGCTCGACAGTCGGCATTTTTCGACTTATACTAAGTGTAAATATGTACGTCATGTGGCAAATCTCATGTGAAAACTATGCATATTCGTGCAATGCAAAAAAGTTGTTTTTCTTTCCTTATTTCCTATGGTATTATAGGAGAGGTGTAATATTATTACGGTACTAATCAATACTAACAGAGGTGAAATTGATGCAATATATCATGACATTTGTCTGGTCATTCATCCTAGTGACGATGTTAAACTATGTAGTTTCAGCAGTAATCAGCGTAGATTTTAACTTCCAAGCGGGCGCAATCGTTTCAGTTGTATTCTCGATTTTAATTTTCGCAATTGCAGCTGTTATTCCAAACGAGCCAACACCAGACCATCATTAATAAAAAAGGCGATGCAGATCAATCTGCATCGCTTTTTTTATGTGTTGAAGTTATTGTCTGTTGCGCTACACTTTCTCGATTCATCTATGCTTCGCGCTTGCTTGCGGACGCTTTTCTGTAGGCATGGCATGAGCCTGTAGTCTCAAGCTCATGCTATTCCCCTAGAAGTCGCCGCTTCACCCGCTACGACATTGGATATGAAAACCCATTTATGCGACATAGTTCAATTGCCGCTTCGAACAACGAGTAACCGTGAGTCATCATTTGTGAACAGCTCGCCTTACACTAAAAAAACGCGCTCACCCGAAGATGAACGCGCTCCACCATTATTTCTCCGCTACAATTTGCCCGTTTTGTAAGGATACCGTTAACGTTTCGCCTGGCACGACGTCTCCTTTTAACAGCTCGCGTGCGACAGCTGTTTCGATGTAGCGTTGTACGAAGCGGCGCAGTGGTCGCGCACCGAATTGTGGGTCCATGCCTTCTTGTACGACGAAATCGATGACTGCTGGCTCAATCACGACCGTAATTTCTTGCTCGGCTACGCGGTTCACAAGTTGCTGCACATATTTCGCTGCAATGGCGTGGAAATGCGTTTGATCTAATGCGTGGAACAGCACGATGTCGTCCATGCGGTTTAATAGCTCTGGCTTAAAGTGTAAGCGCAGCGCCTGCATCACTTGCCCTTCTACTGCCGGGTCGTGAATGTCGCCGTCCATTAAAAATTGTGAGCCGATGTTTGACGTTAAAATAACGACCGTGTTGCTGAAGTTTACTAAGCGTCCTTGGCTGTCCGTAATGCGTCCGTCATCTAAAATTTGCAGTAAAATGTTCGCCACGTCTGGGTGTGCTTTTTCAATTTCATCAAGCAGCACGACTGAATACGGGTTGCGACGTACCGCTTCCGTTAGCTGACCGCCCTCCTCATAGCCGACGTAGCCTGGAGGTGCCCCGACTAAGCGCGAAACACTATGCTTTTCCATGTACTCAGACATGTCGATGCGAATGAAATGCTCCTCTGAATCAAATAGCTGTGCAGCAAGTGCCTTCGCAAGCTCCGTTTTACCAACACCAGTTGGACCGAGGAATAGGAATGAGCCAATTGGTTTTGTCGGGTCTTTAATACCTGCACGCGCACGCCATACCGCTTCTGTTACGAGCTGCACCGCATTGTCTTGCCCTACGACGCGCTCTTGTAGCGTTTCTTTTAGGCGAAGCAGCTTCTCGCGCTCCCCTTCAACAAGCTTCGTTACTGGAATGCCTGTCCAGCGAGCGACGATGTTTGCCACTTCCTCCGCCGTTACTTCCTCACGTAAAATGCGGTTGTCACTCGTTTCCGCAATTTGCTTCTCAAGCTCAGCAATATCCGCTTCAAGCTTCGGAATTTTACTATATTGTAGCTCGGCTGCTTTGTTGTAGTCACCGCGCATTTGAGCATCTTCTGAATCGCGGCGCAGTTTATCGAGCTGCTCGCGCTTTTTCTGAAGCGTTTGAATGCCATCTTTTTCAAGCTTCCATTGGTTGCGCATTCCTTCAGATGACTGTTTTAATTTCGCTAACTCATCGCGTAGCTTTTCAAGGCGTTTTTTCGACGCGTCGTCTTTTTCTTTCTTTAACGCTTGCTCCTCAATTTCAAGCTGCATGATGCGTCGTGTTACCGCATCGAGTTCCTGTGGCATCGAGTCGATTTCTGTACGAATCATCGCGCACGCCTCGTCGATTAAGTCGATTGCTTTGTCTGGTAAGAAGCGCTCTGTAATATAACGGTCTGAAAGCTGTGCTGCTGCTACGATTGCGCGGTCATGAATGCGCACACCGTGATGAAGCTCGAAGCGTTCCTTTAAGCCACGTAAAATTGAAATCGCATCTTCTACAGATGGTTCGCGCACAAGCACTTGCTGGAATCGTCGCTCAAGCGCAGGGTCTTTTTCGATATACATACGGTACTCGTCAAGCGTCGTTGCCCCGATGCATTTTAACTCACCACGCGCAAGCATCGGCTTTAACATATTGCCAGCATCCATTGCGCCGTCCGTTTTCCCTGCTCCGACGATTGTATGAATTTCATCGATAAATAAAATGATGCGTCCGTCTGCGTCCTTTACTTCCTTTAATACGCCCTTTAAACGCTCCTCGAACTGCCCACGATAGCTTGCACCTGCAATAAGTGCTGACATATCAAGCTCGTACAATACGCAGTCCTTTAATCCTTCAGGTACGTCACCTTTGACGATGCGCTGTGCTAACCCTTCAACGATCGCTGTTTTACCGACACCGGGCTCACCGATTAATACCGGATTGTTTTTCGTTTTGCGTGATAAAATGCGAATGACGTTACGAATTTCCTCGTCGCGCCCGATGACTGGATCCATCTTGCCGTTTTTAACTTCTTTTATTAAATTGCGTGCAAATTGCTCTAAAGGTTTACCGTTATCTGTTTGTGTGAATTGCATAATAAAGCCCTCCTCATAAAAGTTTGACCATCTTTGACTAATTTGATTATATGACGATGCTTTTGTTTTTGCAAAGAATTGCACACATTTTTTGCACAAAAAAATGAGCCCATTGATTGGACTCATCTCGTATAGTGATTAACGTACACCTAATGCCATTTTCGCATAGCGGCTCATCATATCTTTTGACCAGCCTGGCTGCCAAACGATGTTTACTTCTGTATCTTTTACTTCTGGTAATTCAGCAAGCGCTGTTTTTACTTGGTCAACAATTACTGGTCCAAGTGGGCAACCCATTGACGTTAATGTCATCGTTACCGTTGCGACACCTGCATCGTCTAAATCTACATCATATACTAAACCTAAGTTTACGATGTCAATCCCTAACTCAGGGTCAATTACGTTTTCTAAAGCACTCATCATGCTGTCTTTCATATCTTGATCAATCATGTGAAAAGCTCCCTTCTATCTATCCATTGACGGTGGCTCATTCAAACCTCGTCGTGTGTAGCTCTATCATATCAAATGTACACGGTGCTTGCCACTTAGCTGTTTGAAAATGCTGTATTTTTGCCAAAATGGACAGCACATACATCGTTTTTTTGACGAAATGTACGAACAGCCGTAAACTAAAAAGATATGGAAGGGAGATTTGTATGCAAAAGCACTTAGTCGTACTGGATTTAGACGGTACGTTATTAACGAACGACAAAACAATCGCACAACAAACGAAACAAACACTATTACAAGCAAAGGATGCAGGTCACCACGTCATGATTGCGACCGGGCGACCGTACCGCGCGAGTGCCCCGTTTTATGAGGAGCTTGGTCTTGTAACACCAATCGTCAACTTTAACGGCGCATTCGTGCATCATCCATTTAATACAAACTGGCAAACGTTCCATCAGCCAATCGATTTATCGGTCGTACACGATGTCGTTTCGTCTATTCACGCGTATGAATACGAAAATTTACTCGCTGAAATTAAGGACGACGTATACATTCACCGTGAGGACCAATGGATGTCGCCGCTTTATTCAATGGGCAATCCACTCATTCGCATTGGCGATTTACGCGACACATTGCCAGCAGATCCAACATCGCTGCTCATTTCGGCGAATGAACGAAACGTGCCAATCATTCGTAACCATTTACAAGCGGTGCATGCGGAAGTCATTGAGCATCGTCGCTGGGGCGCACCATTCCCACTGATTGAAATCGTCAAAAAAGGGTTAAATAAAGCGGTCGGCATCGATTTAGTCGCAAAGGAGCTTGGCATTCCACGCGAGCGCATTATCGCATTTGGAGATGAAGATAATGACCTTGAAATGCTTGAGTACGCAGGCGTTGGTGTCGCAATGGGCAACGCGATCGATTCTGTCAAAAACATCGCGAATGAAATTACATTATCGAATGAAGAAAATGGCATCGCGGTCATATTGCAGGAGCGTTTAAAACTATAAGTTACCCACGTCTTGAAGGGAGAAAACTGTATGAGGCTATTTGCAGATAGTGGCTGTGATTTGCCACTCGCATTTTTACAAGACTATAACGTCACACTGTTCCCGCTCGTCGTCGAGTTAAATGGCGAAACGTATCGTGATATGCTCGATATTCGCGCTGAGGAAGTGTATGACGCGATTCGTGAAGGTGCAACACCGCGCACGCATCAAACACCGTCAAACATTTTGTATGAAGCGTTCCACGAGCTAGCGAAAAGTGAAGAAGACGGTGTATACATTACATTTTCGAGCAATTTATCTGGCATGTATGAGGAAGCGGTAAACATTAAACAACAGCTTATTCAACAATACCCAGGCTTTCATTTAGAAATTATCGATTCACAATGCGCGTCACTCGGCTATGGTCTACTCGTCGATAAGGCAGCACGCATGAACGAGGAAGGCTACTCCGCATGTGAAATCGTAAAGGAAGTAAAGCGCCGCATGGAAAGCATGGTGCAACTGCTCGTTGTCGATGATTTACATTACTTAGCAAAAGGTGGTCGCCTATCAAAAGCAGGTGCATTCGTCGGCGAGCTGCTGTCGATCAACCCGATTTTCGAAATGAAAAACGGCAAGCTGCTTGAAATTGAACGTGTGCGCGGTCGCCAAAAAGCGATGCAACGTATGCTCGATTTACTCGAAACGCGCTGCACGAATTTGAGCAATCAAGTTATTTGTATTAGCCATGCAGACGATGTAAAATTCGCTGCCGAGCTAAAAAAAGTCGTCGAGACACGCTTTCGCCCACGCAAAGTTGGCATTGCAATGATTGGCTCATCAGTCGGCTGTCATACAGGACCTGATGCAATCGCTTTGTTTGCGCTCGACGAATCATACTACACGCATATTGAACATCATTTATAACATAAAAAAGGGGAGCACGACCGTCACTTGGACGATCGTACTCCCCTTTCATATGCCGTTATTATTTAATTGGCGCGTCTGCTGTTAACTGTACATCTTCTAAACCTAAGTCAGATGTGTAGTCGATTGAGAAGTTTTTCACACGTTTGTTTACTGGTGTAATTTCTAAACGGTTGTTCATTGGGATAACTGGCGCTTCTTCAGCCATTAATTCTTCCCAAGCAAGTAATTTCTCTTTACGGAAGTCCGTATCGAATGCTTCTGGAGAATCGATTGCTACAAGTAGCTCTTGAGATTCTTCTGTTGCAAAGCGAGAGAAGTTAAACGCTGCGTCGTTAGAGTATAAGCCCATTGGAGATGGGTTCGTACCTGTACCCCATGCACCCATGAAGATGTCGATTTCTGGATCATCCGCTTGTACTTTATCGTAGAATGCGTTGAACTCGATTGAACGACCTGTCGTTAACGTTACGTTTAAGCCAACATCAGCCCAGTTTTGTAACCAGTATTGTGTAATTTGCTCAGCGATATCATCACCTGACATTGTCGCTAAACGAATTTCTAATGGGTTGCCGTCTTTATCTTCACGGATACCGTCACCATCTGTATCTACATAACCAGCTTCATCTAATAATTCCATCGCTTTTTCTGGGTCATATGTGTAACCAGGTAAGTCTGCGTTATGGAATGATGCGAATACTGGTGGAATGAATGAGTTTGCACGAGAGCGTAAGCCGTAGTAGTAAACATCTGATACTTCTTCAATGTTTAATGCGTAGCCCATTGCTTTACGTAAGTTTTTGTCAGCCATTTTCGCATTTGGATCCATTACTACTTGACCAGCTTCTGTATCCATTTTACCTAGCTTGAAGCCTAAGTAAGTGTATGCAAGTTCTTCACGTGCTAAAATTTCGATGTTTTCTAAGTTTTCGATTTGGTCATATTGTGTTGCGCCGAAGCCTACTGCCATATCGTACTCACCGTTTTGTAACGCTACTGCTGCTGAAGATGATGGTACAACTTTTACAACAACGCCATCAAGTTTTGGCTCGCCTTTCCAGTAGTGTTCATTTTTCACGTACTCTACAGACTCACCAGGAACGATTTTGTTAATTTTGAATGGACCTAATGTTACAGGGTTTAAACGTACTGCATCATGTTCTACTAATTCTGCAACTGGAATGTCCTTAATGATGTGTGATGGCTCAGCGTAACCCCAAATACCAGCACCGATTGATGCGATCGCTGGAGAAACTTCTTTTAACGCAATTGTCATCGTCGTTTCGTCAACTTTTGTAATACCTGAAATTGTATCAGCCGTACCTGCATTGTACTCTTCAGCACCTACGATATTTTTGAAGTCTGCATCGTAACGTACGCCTGTGTAATCAGCGTGACCGATAATTTCGTATGGTAACATTAAGTCTTCAATTTTAAGTGGCTCGCCGTCAGACCATTTTACGCCTTCACGAATTTTAATTGTGACAACTTTTGCTTCTTCGTCTACTGACATTGACGCAATGCCTTCGTCAGTCGCTAA
This sequence comes from Caryophanon sp., assembly GCA_036309765.1. Classification (GTDB taxonomy): domain Bacteria; phylum Bacillota; class Bacilli; order Bacillales_A; family Planococcaceae; genus Caryophanon. Next base: position 80,330 of record JAXJTE010000168.1, read on the forward strand.
GAAGTCGCCATCTGTTTCGAATAATAAATTCGTCGTGTATTCCATTAAGTCTGCATCATAAGCATCTTCATATAATGTCCATGAGAAGATCCCTTGGAAAGGAGATTGTGCTACTAATGCAACTTTTAACGTCCCGCCTTCGATTGCTTCAGCTGAGTTCGTCGTATCTGTACCTAAAGTAGAACCGATATCTGTGCTGCCTTCATCTGTTTCTTCGTTTGTATTTTCCTCTGTGTCTGTACCTTCGTTTGTTGTTTCTTCTTCATCACCGCAAGCTGCTAATACTAGCATTGAAGATAATGCAAGTGAAGATGCTACTGCCCATTTCTTTTTCGTCATCATATTTATTTCCTCCCTTTTTTAACTACCTGTATAATTGGACGCTTAATTTGTCCACTCATGCTATATACTGAACATAATTCACAAAGCATTTCGTGACACTAAGTAATTATGATAGTACCAAAGAAATTGTCATACCGCTACATTTTTTTACAAATAGCAATATATGAAATGTTCTGTACTTTTAGAATAAATGTCTTATACGAGAATATTTTAAACTCGCATAAGAACATTGTAACATATTATCCTAGGCGTTGTTTAGCGTCGGCCGAACGACGTAACGCTTGACCAATATAGTTGATGCTTAACATTAATAATAAAATTAAAATCGAAGCAGGTAACCATACCCACCATTTACTCGATAAAACGAGCGGATTATTCGCATAACTTACAAGCGTTCCGAGCGATGGTGTTGATGGTGGTAAACCGAAGCCTAAGTATGAAAGCCCCGTCTCTATCCCTACATTACCCGCAAAGTTTAATGTTAACTCCACAATAATGATCGAACTTAAATTTGGCATAATTTTACCAAAAATAATTTTAAAGTCGCTCGTACCTAACGTTTTTGAGGCGTTTACGTAGTCGCGCTTACTTTCAGATAACGCTTTCGAACGAACGAGACGCGCTGTTCCCGTCCATAAAAATAAGCTCATAATTAAAACGAACGTCAGCACCGTATATTTCGGAATAATTGTTACGAATACGATGATGATCATTAATTGTGGAATTGTGATGAAGAAATCGATAATACGCATGAACATGTTATCGATAAAGCCACCGTAATAACCACATAATAAACCGATCACAACACCCGTTACACCTGTAATGAACGTAATGGCAATCGCGATCGCAATCGAGTTACGAGCCCCGATAATTAACTGACCTAAAATGTCGCGTCCACCTTGGTCAGCTCCTAACCAGAATTTTTCTCCTGGCTCCGCAAACTTTTCGCGCAAGCTTACGCGCATAAGCTCCTGCTGGTCAATCATTGCCGCCCAAATGAAAATTGTCACAATCGCTACAACGAGCGCGATTAATGAAAAGAGCGCAATTTTATCTTTTTTAAACTCTCGAATAATAACCTGCATTCCTGTAGGCGGAGAGCTTACTACTTCTTCTTTCTTGTCTAATTGAACCACTGTTTTCACCTCTCCTTAACTTTTTTTAGTACGGCCTATTCAATCCTAATACGTGGGTCAACGATACTCATAATAATATCGGATAATAGACTACCTAATAATGTTAAGAAGCCAAATAGCATTACTAACGCTGTGATAACTGAATAGTCACGAGAACCAATTGACGAAATGAATAACTGCCCCATACCTGGGAAGCTGAAAATTGTTTCAATGAAAATCGAGCCGCCTAGTAAGCCTGTAATCGTGAAGCCTAAAAACGCAGCAATCGGTAATAATGAGTTACGGAAAATGTGACGCGTATATACTTTGCGCATCGGAATCCCTTTACTACGCGCTGTACGTACATAATCCTGTGCTTTCGCATCAATAATTTCTGAACGTAAAAACTGAATGATCGACGTCGTACCTAAAATCGCATACGTAATCGCTGGCAGTAACATGTGATACATTTTACTCCATGCATAGCCGAACGTTCCTTGGTCATACTGCACGTCTACCGAGCCACCAGTTGGGAACCAGTTGAGCTTGTAGCCGAAGAAGTATAAAAAGATTAATGCGAGTACGAATGTCGGAATCGCATATGTTACGAAACTATAAAGAATAATTGATTTATCTAACGCTGAGTTGCTATAGCGCCCTGCTAATACGCCGAGCGGAATTGCAATAATGTACAGTAAAATAACCGAAATGAACGATAACCAGAACGTGTTTAACGCACGCTCACCGATTAACTTCGATACTTCCATTTTGTACGTATAAGACTTACCAAAATCCCCTTGCACCGCGTTGCCAATCCATCTTCCGTACTGCTCATACCACGGATCGTTTAGCCCTGCTTTTTCACGTAATTCTTCAATACGTGCTGGGTCTGTGTCTGGCGTAATCGAACCAGTGAACGGGTCACCTGGCATGAACTGTGCCATGACGAAAATTAATAAGCTTAGGACGAAAAGCTGCGGAATCATGACTAAAAATCGACGTAATATCGTTTTCCACATAATTAAAACGCCCCCTTCGCTTTAGCTGCTACTAAGTGACCAGCTGAGCCTTCTACTGGCACTAAATCGTATACGCGGCCGTTTTCATCAAAGTAGTTTTTATGCTCTGCTTGGTAATGCTTCTCCACTTCGATGCGCTCGCGTTTACGCTCTGCACGACCGATTGGATTAACATCTGGAATGGCCGATAATAGGCGCTTCGTATAAATGTGCTGTGGATTTTTGTAAATGTCCTCTTTAGAACCTGACTCTACGAAACGTCCACGATACATAATCGAAATGTGATCACACATATGCTTAACGACACCTAAGTCATGCGAGATGAATAAATAGCTTAAGCCGTATTCATTTTGAATGTCCTTCATGAAGTTTAGCACTTGTGCTTGTACTGATAAATCAAGCGCTGAAACCGGTTCATCAGCGATAATTAATTTCGGATTTGTCGCAATCGCACGCGCAATACCTAAACGCTGCTTTTGTCCACCTGAGAACTCATGCGGATATTTTAGCTTCGCGTCCTCTGGCATGCCGACAATCGCTAATAGCTCGCTAATTTTTTTCTCTTCCTCAGCCGGTGTTAAGCTTAAAAAGTTATGAATCGGCTCTTGTAAAATTTCCTTCACGCGCTTACGTGGATTTAAGCTTGAATGCGAATCTTGGAAAATCATTTGAATTTCGCGGTTGTAGCTTGAACGACGATCGCTACGTTTATTCGTTACGTTTTCGCCTTCATAAACAATGTCACCGCTCGAAATTTTTTCTAAGCCGATAATCGATTTACCTGTCGTTGATTTGCCGCAGCCTGATTCGCCAACTAAGCCGTACGCTTTGCCGCGCTCGAACTCCATTGAAATGCCATCTACTGCATACACATTATCAACAACTGTATTAAAGAAGCCACCGCGAATTGGGTAGTGCACTTTTAAATCGTTAATTTGCATAAAGCTCATTATGCGTTACCCCCTTCGAAGTGAAAGTTTTGCCAGCACGTACAACGAACATGATGCCCTGGTGCTACTTCATGCAACGTCGGCGTGTCCTCATGCTCTGATGCTTTCACCCACGGCACACGCGCTTCAAATCGACAGCCTTGGCGCGGTAAGTTCATAAGCGATGGCACGATACCTTGAATAACGTTTAAACGCTCGCCCTCTGCTGCACCCATTTGTGGAATCGAGTTAAATAGTGAGCGTGTGTACGGATGCTTCGGATTTGTAAATAGCTCCTCAACGTCCGCAATTTCAACAATTTGTCCTGCATACATTACGGCAACACGGTCTGCAACTTCCGCTACAACACCTAAGTCATGCGTAATTAAAATAATCCCTGCGCCTGTTTCATCTTGCAGGTCGATTAATAAATCTAAAATTTGTGCTTGAATCGTTACGTCCAGTGCTGTTGTCGGCTCATCGGCAATGATCACTTTTGGCTTACACGCAATCGCAATCGCAATGATGACACGTTGACGCATCCCTCCTGATAATTGGTGTGGGAATTGCTTGGCGATTCGCGGAGGGTTTGGAATACCTACTTGTCCTAAAAGCTCTAATACGCGTGCTTTACGCTCAGCTTTTGACATTTTCGTATGATAAATTAAGCCTTCCTCAATTTGGTCGCCAATGCGCATTAATGGGTTTAATGCCGATAGCGGGTCTTGGAAGATCATGCCGATTTCCTCGCCGCGAATCGTATTGAACTCATCCTCAGTCATTTTCGCTAAGTTTTTGCCTTGATATAAAATTTCGCCTAATACGCGCGTTTTATTATGATCGTGTAGCCCCATAATCGACGTCGCTAATGTACTTTTCCCACAGCCTGATTCGCCAACAATTGCTAAAATTTCGTTCTTCTTTAACGTCAGCGATACACCATCGACTGCATCGAAATACGTATCTTTAATCCGAAAGCCTGTGTGCAAATCGTTAATAATTAATAGTTCTTCATTCGTCGTTTTCAAATTGTTGCTCCTTTCAAGCAAGCGGTATGAGAATATTGTGACAATTCCAGTTATAAAAAAATCGTCGGTATCGCACTAAGCCGCTCCCTAAATTTTCAGTTAATTGATACTACAAAAACACACTGTTACACATTATACCTTTGTCAGAAAGGGTGCGTCAACACAGATGTATGAATTATTCTAACATAATGACAGTTTAGTAGTTTCTGAGAGGTTTGACAACTAATTTTTTCTCATTTCAACACTTTAAACTGCTAAATTAACGCGTTATTTACTGAATATACAGATAAATTACGTAAAATCATTTATAGTAAATTTCAGCACAAGAAGATTGATTCACATAATATTTTGAGGTGATTTCACCATTTATAAAGCGCTATCATTTTTCATACGATGCTAGTTGTACGTTGTCGGAGGACTAGCAAAAAAAGCTATGAACCAGTTTAATCGTACGGTCATAGCTAAACGTTCTCATTATGTGGTTGTCGGTCGTTTCGCTCGGCGTATTAATAGCCAAATGAACGCGATAAAAATCACATACACAAAAGCCATTACCCCCATATATGCAATGTTAAACCCTTTTTCTTCTTTTACTTGGTACAGCTCGACAATTTCACGATCGACGACGAGGTTGTATTGCCCCTGCTCATCAACACGTACGATGTCTTTTTCAAATAAACCATGCAGTTCCTTCGACTCAGTGAACATGTTAGCAGGCACCGCATAGTTTTGCGTCTCGCCTGTGTTGTTAATCGCCACAATCCACGTTTCCTCGTCGTTGCTGCGCGTGAACACGATAAAGCCGTCCTGCTCGTATAGCAGCTCAAACGCACCTGTTCGCAGCGCCGCCGATTTGTTACGCACCGCTTGAACATCCGCAATGTATGCAATAATTTCTTCATCGACTTTGAAATTTTGAATTTGATGCGACTGAGCGGCCGTTGCACCGTTCATCGAAATTTCTGTGCCGTACGTCATCATCGGCACGACTGGCAATGTTAATAGCGCACCCATCGCTACTTTAATGCGCGTCGGCGGAAATACATTCGCCTCTGCTGCTTTATGCGTTAAACGTGGTGATGTTAACGTATCGACTGCCGCAACGCTCGCTGGTGATGTCATTAACTGTGCTAGCTCGCTCGTCGGCTGTGATGGCTGCGCAAACATGCGGCTCCAAACGTCCACATGCGCTTCATCTAATGCCGCGTCTACATGTGCTGTCGTCGCTTCGTTGCTTACAATTTGAATGTTTGGCGTAACGTCTCGCAGTGCCGCAATGATGTCGTTTAACACATCTACTGGCACATTCATCGTTTCGGTAAAGCGTAATGCCCCGAAGTCATGCGTTTGTTGGAACTGAACAATTGCTTCACGTAATGCCGCGACGAAATCTGCATTCGTATAATCCCACTGCACGACACCATCGACTACATTCCCCCACGTTGGATGCTGCGCGAGCCATTCGTGATTTGCACTGACGCGATTCAAGCGCACATCTGGCATGACGCGAATTTGCTTTTCGTGAAATGTTTTGACGACGTGCTGAAGCTCCTGCTGCGTACCGAAATGCGGCTCAAGTTCTGTATATGACGTCACCATGTAGCCGTCATACGTATCTGTCGCAAATACCGAACCAATTGCCGCTGTCGTAAAGCCGAGCGACTGAATGTAGCTTACTTTTTCTGCTAAGCCCGCAAAATCCCCCCCTGCAAAGCTTGCTGGATTTTGTGTATCCACTTGCTCATCGTTCACAATCGTGCCGTTGAAAAAGCGGTCCACGAGCAAGTCGTATATACTTTCATCCTCCATTACTCGCTCCTGCTGTGCATATGCAGTCGGCGCGGTCATCGCAAGCGCTCCGATCGCGATACATGCCGCAGCACGACGCAGCGTATGTAGCATTCCCATATCCATATCCCCTTTACAAATTTAGTCTTTTTGTCGCTGAAGTCGCTTCGCTTCGACCATCATAATAATGAAAAACAAAAATAAGCCACCGATAATGACGAGCCACATATGCTACGCCCTCCTTTTTTGATGATTCAAAAAAACCGCGCACCATTGCTGGATACGCGGTTTTAATAAAGGCTAGCCGAAGAAGGCAAAACCTGCTGGAAGCTTGAAGCCATAGAAAATTGTTACAAGTGCAAAAACAACTAATAACGCTGTAAACACGCCAGCTGGTTTTCCTTTTTGCTTCTTGCCTAATACCATTTCCATCATACCAATTGCTAAAATGGCAAATGTAAACTTAATGTCGTACTCAAAGTTTACTCGGTATTGTAAATAAAGTGCCACACCTGTGAAAATAGCTAATACGTAAAATACACGTAACGCCATGTGTACACCTTTAGAATACTTCGAAAACGCTACTGCAAATAGCACAATCATGACTACCCATGACGTAATATGCGCATGTGTAGTAGTTGTTAAAAAGTCCATATTTTCCCCACCTCATCATATCTTTTTACATACATCATCGTAACAGATATTAAGTGGTGATTCAAATTGTTGCCAACGTTATTCGAAACGATTTACAAGCGTGCCGATACCTTCAACAGAAACTTTTACAACGTCGCCGCCTTTTAAGTATGTCGGTGGCGTCATGCCTTTACCAACTCCAGCTGGCGTACCTGTTAAAATGATGTCGCCTGGCTCAAGTGTTACGTACGTTGAAATCGTTGAGATTAACGTATCGACTTGGAATAACATGTTTTTCGTCGATGCATTTTGACGAATTTCGTCGTTTACTTTTGTAACGATTGTTAATGCGTGTGGATCTGGTAATTCGTCCTTCGTCACAACATACGGTCCAACTGGGCAAGTGCCGTCTAAGCTTTTGCCTAAGAAGAACTGCTCGTGGCGGTATTGTACGTCACGCGCTGAAATATCGTTTGCGATTGAATAGCCGAACACGTAGTCATACGCTAAGTTTTTCGGAATGTTTTTGCCACCTTTACCGATGACGATTGCTAATTCACCTTCATAGTCCAGTGAAGTTGTTTTATCTGCATGCAGTGGTAACGTTTGCTCGTCCGCTGCGATTGTTAATGGTGATTTCGTGAAGACGATTAAGTCCTCTGGTGACACGCCGCCCATTTCTGCTGCGTGGTCTGCGTAGTTACGACCTACACAAATGATATTTTTCGGTGTACGTGGAATTGGTGATAACCACGTAATGTCTGTAAATGCACGTTTGAATTGTGCTGGATTTTCATCCTTTGAAGCCGCTTCAACTAATTTACGAATTTGTTCGACAAAGTCTAGCCCTTTTGCCACACCTTCTACCATTGTTTGTGCAAACTCCGGTAACACAGCTAACTGTTCTTGAATGGCAAGAACGTCCCATACTGCCTCTTCTTTTTTGACTTTTGGTCCAAATCGAACTTGATCGTTGTAAGTAAATGATAAAAGTTTCATCTCATTAAGCGCTCCTTTTTACTTTTTTTCATCATACCGCAAATCGTCAGAAATTTCCTCATTTTCGCAGAATTATTTTTTGGTATGTCAGTCGTTTCCATATTCCCTCTAACGGTCCTTGCGTAAACTTCATGAAATATAGCTCCGCGACGATCAATTGCAACACGTAAATGCCAATTGCGAGCAGCACCATCGTTTGCACATCAAGCTTGCCGTATAGCGAGGCACCGTAGCTTAACGCCGTCATCATGACCGACTGCGCGATATACATCGACAGCGACATGCGCCCGATGCTTGCAAATGGCTTCATGATTTTCAGCATTGCTGGCAACAGACAAACAAGTACGATGACGCTTGCATAGCCGATTGCAACGAGCGGTCCTCCGATGTACGTTTGCACGTAATAATGGAAGTACGTGTTGTCGCTTAACACGAACAAGCTTTTGACGTAAATGCCGACGCCGAGTGTGACAACAGCAAGAGCGAACCAAAATGCCTTTAACTCACGCGCTCGTTCAATGAGACGCCATTTTGATGCGGCCGCACCGATGAGCATGTACGGAAGCAGCGTCGTAAGCCACATAATGGGTTGGAACATGAACGCGAAGTCCTCACTGCGCTGTGCAAGTTGGTCGCCCCACGAGCCGAGCGTATATGCTGTTACGACATCCTCAATCGCTTGCAAGTCGACATACGTATTCATTTGCATGCTGCCAGCCGTCCAGTAGCCAAGAAACACGAGTGCATATAACTGCCAGACGCCGTTAATAACGATTGCGCTTATAAGGAGTGCGACAGGCTTTAGGCGAATGAACGCAAGTAACACGAATGCACAAATGGCATACGCAAATAAAATATCGCCCCACCAAAGTAAAATGCCGTGCAGCAAGCCAATCACGAGTAAAATCGTGAAACGGCGCGGCGCAAATGAATAGAATGACGTGCCATTTGCGGTCGCTTTCACATATTGCATCGCTACCCCGTAACCAAACAGCATCGCAAATAACGGGTAAATGCTGCCTTGTATGTAGATGGCGATGTTTTCATACGCGACGAGTTCAAACGGACTGCCGCTATACCATGCATACAAGTCGATGTACGGCATCGGTAGTAAAAAGCCGAAGACGTTAATGACTAAAATGCCGAGCAAGCAAAGTCCACGAATAACGTCGAGTGTATGGACGCGTTCGGTGTAAATTGTGTACAAATCGTTTCACCCTTTCTTTAAAAAACCGTCCAGAACATTCTGAACGGTTTTCGAATAAATCATGCGTTAACAAGCGTGTTGATTAGCAGTTCGCGTATAGCGGCTCATATACAGCTTTTATTTCAGTTGGTTGCTTAAAATCATACGTTTCACTGTATACAAATAGCTAATCAACAGGCCTGGTGCGTTAACACTTAAAATTAATACTGTAGCCGTTCTTTTGTTTCAGCGGACGCTTTTCTCGGAGGGCGACACGATGAACGAGGCTCGAAACAAGAGGCGGACTCCAGCGGGAAAAGCGAAAATTCTTTTTGCGACGAGTAACCGCAGGAGCATGAGACTTGAGACCCCATAGCTATGAGGTACGAATAGCGAGGAGGCTCAAGCCACGCCCGCGGAAAGCCTGCCTCGATGTGGAGAGCCGACGAACAAAACGCTAACATACATTTACGATAATATAGTTTCGTTTACATGATGCAACAGATTAATTCATCACAACGGTTTCCCCGTGCTGCACCGCATAAATAATTTTTTGTGCAACAGTTGCTTTTGTAATGTTTTCGAGTGCCTGCGCATATGTCGCGAGCTGTATTTCGTAACGACGCGTGAGCTCTTGCTGTAGCTTCGATTTTGCAATGCGGTCTGTTTTGTAATCAAGCAGTATGAGCGTGCCGTCTTGCTGCTCGATGACACAGTCGATAATCCCTTGAATAATTTGTCCATCTGTCGTGTCGTCGTCTTTCACGAGCATCGTAAACGGCAGCTCGCGCCATAATCGACGTGCCGATTGGAATTGCTGCCCGATTGCTGAGGTGAAAAATTGCTCAAAATGCACTGGTTGCAGCACAGATGCTTCTGATGCTGTTAAAATTTCACGCGTAACGAGTGACTTAATAAACGCTGCAATCGCTTCTGTAGACGCAAAGCCTTGCTGCGGCACGTGTTGCATCGCCGCGTGAAATGCCGTTCCGATTTCAGCGGCTGTCAATGCTTGCTCCTGCATAAACTGTGGGCGCGGTGCTTCTTTTTGCTGCATCGGTGCTGCTTCGACAAATAACTCCGGCTCCTCTAATAGCTGAAGCTGCTGCAAACGTTTCAGCTCACTCACCGACGTTTTCGAGCGTGTCTGTGTTGCCGCTTGCTGCTCGTACGTCGCAGAGAATCGACGCGTCACTTCATCAATGTAATTTGTATCGAGCGTGTCTTTATTTTGTAGCTGCTCTTTTGTAATTGCAGACTGAAGTGCCGTTAAATCCACCGCATCAACAATCGTCACATGCCATTGTGCTACTTCTTCGCCTTCAAGTGATGCTTCAAAATCATCGTGGCGTGCAATCGCAGGGCCGAGCCAATCTAAATAACTATTTGCCTTCGCGCGTAAAGCATTTGGCAACGGCTCTCCTGCTGCGACGTGCTGCTGCTCGCGCCATGACGTTACAGCTTTGTCCGCATCTTTCACCGAGCCAACTAAATAAAGCTTTTCTTTCGGGCGCGTCATCGCTACGTATAAAATGCGCATTTCCTCGGCACGCATTTCGAGCAGCTTCTTCTCCTTAATCGCTAAAAATGGCAGCGATGTGTACGTAATGCGATGCTCTGGGTCAATCGCCTTCACCCCGATGCCGTATTTTTGGTCAAATACGTACGGGTTGTTGAAATCCATTTTGTTAAAGCCTCGCCCCATACCTGCTGCGAACACAATCGGGAATTCAAGCCCTTTTGATGCGTGAATTGTCATAATGCGCACAACATTTTCTTCCGCACTAACAGAACGCGCTGTCCCTAAATCGTCTCCGCGCGTTTTCATGCGGTCGATGAAGCGAAGGAAGCGAAACAGCCCGCGGAATGCTGTTTTTTCATACGCGAGGGCGCGGTCGTGCAGCACGCGTAAATTCGCCTGACGCTGCTTGCCGTTATGCATCGCGCCGACCATTTCGTAATAGTACGTATCTTCATAAATAAGCCAAATTAAATCAGCGAGCGATTGGCGTTTCGAGGAGTCGCGCCATTTTTGTAACAGCTGTAAAAAGCGCTGTAGCTTCTCGGCTGTACGCTGTGCAATGCCGCTTCGTCCGTCGCGCACAAACGCATGTAGCGCCTCATAAAACGGTACTTTTTTATCGGAAATACGAATCGTCGCCAGTTCATTTTCGGTCAAACCAACAAATGGCGCACGCAACACGGATGCTAGCGCGATGTCTTGATACGGATTATCGACTACTTTTAGCGTGTTGAGCATAATCATTACTTCAAGCGCCTCGAAATAACCTTTTGATAGCTCCGTATAAAGCGGCACGTTCGCCTGCTTAAACTCCTCAGCAAACTCCGACGACCACGTCATCGAGCGCATTAAAATGACGATGTCTCGGTATTCGAGCTTACGTTGCTTGCCGTCTTTCCCTTTTACGGTGACACCTGCTTCCATCATGCGCTGAATTTCTCGAATGATGTAGCGTGCTTCAAATTGCGCCTGCGTTAACTCATCCTCGTCCCCGTCTTGCTCGTCTTCTAGCTGCGTCACAATCGCAAATTCAATCGGCTGCGGCTGTAGCACATCGTCGTAGCCACCGCTATATTTCAGCGACGCATCGTCATCGTAGTTCAGTTCGCCGACTGCTGACGTCATTAACTGCTCAAACAAATAGTTCGTGCCGTGTAACACTTCTTTACGCGAGCGAAAATTCGCATTTAAATCAATTTTCAAGCCACTATCGCCTTGCTTATAGTCATCATATTTGCCTAAAAATAAGCGCGGCTCAGCTAGACGGAAGCGGTAAATCGACTGCTTTAAATCACCGACCATGAACATGTTGCCATCGCTCGCACCGCCACGCTTTACGAGCTGTAAAATCGTCTCCTGTAATAAATTGACATCTTGATACTCGTCAACGAGCACTTCTTTAAATTTTTGCTGTAAATCGAGTGCAACAACAGACGGCTCAAGTGAATCTGGCTGCGTTAAAATTTGCAGTGCGTAATGCTCTAAATCCGAAAAATCGACGAGCGCACGTTTTCGCTTCACTTCTTTGTAGCGCTCACTATAATCTTTCGTCAGCTGCACGAGCGTCGCAATAATTGGTGCCATGCGACGAACTTCGTTTACGAGCGTTGCAGGCTGGCGCATAAAATACGTGCTCGCTAGCGTCGTCACGACTTTTTTCGCCTTGTCGCGCTTTGCTTTTGCGCGCTCTTGTAGCTGCGGGTCACCTGCTTCGTCCTTTTTAATGCTCGCTAGTCGCGCCCATTTCACGTTCGTAACGGCGTCGTGCAAGCTTTGCCACGTGCCGCTTTTTGCAACAGCTAGCAGCGTGCGCATCAGCTCAAAATCTTGCACAAGCGTCGCGCCGTAGTTTGCTGGTCCGTCTGGTAATAGCGTCAGCTCGCGCATTTCCTCTAAGTAGCTCATCGCACTTTCAAGCTCGAGCACGATCGCTTTTTTTACGTCGTCAATAAAATATAAGTCGTCTACCGTCATGTCGTCTGCTAGCTCGTAGCTCTTCACTAAATTGTTTAGCCATTCGTACGGCTTCGGCTGCACGCGCGACATGTCGTATAGCTTTTCAATTAAAATTTCAATCGCCTGGTCGTCACGGTCAGACGTGAAGCTATCAACGAGGCGGTACATATCGAGCTGTGAAATGCTATGCTCCTCATCGTACGCAAGCTCTAGCACTTCTGCTAGCACGTCGTCACGAAGCAATGCTGCCTCCCCTTCGTTCGCAATGCGGAATCCTGGATCTAAGTCAAGCATGTACGCATATTGCTTGACGATCGCTAAGCAAAACGAGTGCAGCGTCGAAATTTGCGCTTTGTTTACTAAGCTCAGCTGACGGCGTAAATGGTGAATCGTTTGCTCATTGCGTAGCTCGCTCGTCATTTGTGCCTTTAACGCTTTTTCAAGTGCGGCTGCCATACGCTGGCGCATTTCGGCTGCTGCTGCGTTCGTAAACGTTACGACAAGCAATTCGTCACAATCAATCGGGTCGCTATTTGTGCCGATTACTTTTTCAATCATGCGCTGAATGAGCACCGCCGTTTTACCAGAGCCTGCTGCTGCTGAGACAAGCGTATCTTGCCCACTTGCGTAAATTGCTTGCCATTGCTCGTTCGTCCATTGCACGTCGCTCGGCTTTTGTGGAATGTTCATCATTCACCGTCCACTTCCTTTCGAATCGTTTCAACAAATTGCTCCTGCTTCATCGGCTTTAAGCGGCGATATTGCTGCTGCCCATCTGACGGGTCGAATTGGCAAATCGCCTTGTACTGGCAATACGTACATGCCGTTTTGTCCTTCAAGCGGTACGGCTCGATGCTCGTGTCACCTGCTAAAATGCCGTCGCCTGCTTCCTTATGCTTTTTGCGCACGTATTGTTGCACGTAACGCATATCTTCCGTTTCAATTACTTTTGAACGCTCGGTATAAATCGAGCCATCTTTTTTCAGCGTTACCGGAATGATGCTCGATTTAGCTGGCTGTTCCTCGAGTGATTCGTCCATTAAATAAATCATTTGCTCGTTCGTCGTAATGAGCCCGCGCATGCGATATTCTTCTAAACGCGCAGCTTCTAATGCGTATTCATCGATTTCCGTTTGCAACGTCAGCATCGGGTTATGCATATGCACGTATAATACGCCTGCTGGTTCTACATCGTCTTCATCGTTCAGCAACGTATGCGCGTTTTCCATCGCTACGTCTAAATATGTCATAAGCTGTAACGACAAGCCGTGATACACTTCCGATAAATTTAAATCGCGAGCTGACGACTTATAATCGACGACGCGTAAATACGTTTTATCGTCAATCGTCGCGCGGTCGATGCGGTCAATGCGCCCTTGTAAATAAAGCGTATGATTGTTTTCAAGCGCAATTTTTAGCGGTGGCATTGCCTCACCAAAGCCGAACCCTTGCTCAAAGGCGAGTGTTTTAAAATGCGATTTTTGCGCGTGATGTGTAAGCGCAAGCATCGTTCGCTCTACGATATGCATAAGCTTCTTTTGAATGTAACGGTAACGCGCACTGCTCAGTAAAATTTGATGCGAAAATACCGGCACAATTTCCTCGATCGCCTGCTTCGTTAATAGGCGACATTGCTCCTTCGACAGACGATTCCACTGCACGCCAAGACGCTCCGTTTCCTCAGTAATCCACTTCATCGCTGCGTGGAATAAATCGCCCATCGCAAAGTTTTCAAGTCGATACTCAGCACGTTCCTCAAGCTTTAGCCCGTACGTCGTAAAATGCGAAAACGGACAGCTGAAGAAACGTTCAATGCGCGATACGCTTGACGTTAGCTTCTCACCGTATAGCTCCTCAGTCACCACTTCGGTTAGCGGCTCGCCTTTATTTTGCTTATGAAGCGGCTGAATCATTTGTTCAAACATGTTCGACCATGTTAAATGCTGCTCGTAATAATGCTGCACCGCTCGCCAAACAGGAGGTAATAGCTGCCCTTCTTCTAGCTGACGCAGCTGTGATACGATAAACGGCATTGCAGTGCGCGGGTGCTGTACGTAATGCAGTACGTCCGGCTCGCTTTGTAAATCTTCCGACGGGTCAACGTACATACGCAGCACATTCGCGTTCGGTACGAGCTCCTTTAAACGCTTCGTATACATCGACGGCAGCAACGCCTTACTTTCCTCATCAGCGAGTGGGTACGTCACAAATAAACGCTGTGATGCGGACGTTAACGCTGTATATAAAATGTATGGCTCCTGTAGCAGTCGATTTTTCGACGTCGGTGCAAGCTCAAACCCTGCCTCGGTAAAGTAATCTCGCTCTCGGTCAGATAATAGCCCTTCGTAATCGATGCGCTTCGGGTACACGCCGTCGTTCATGCCGATAACGAATACTGCCTTCATATGCGCAAGACGAGCTAAATCTGCCGTCACAATCATCACTTGGTCGAGCGTCGGTGGAATGCGCGAAAACTCAAGCGATTCAAACCCTTCATCTAAAATATCAATCATATCATCTAGCAGCAACGCCTCATCGCCAAACATATGCACGAACTGGTCAAGCACTTGTAAAAAGCCGCTCCACGCTTGCTCATGCTCCGCCGCCTCATACAGCTGAACGTCGCTCACTTCACGCTCCTTCATATGCATCACTTTTTCGTACACGCCGCACTGTTCGACAAGCGTATAAATCGCTGTTGCCATATCGCGTGCGTTTTTCACCTGCGTTAATTGCTCCTGAAACGCTTCAAGCGGTGGCACGACAAGCTGACGTAGCGCATCGATTTCTTGTTGAATAGCACGCTCCTCATCCGTTTGCGTCATGCGGTTAAACTCTAAGCCGCGATATTTTTTGTAATACCAGCGTGCATCGTCCTTCCAGCGTCCACCGTAAATGCCGTGCGAAATGACGTAGTTTTCCATGCGGTCCGCTCGCTCACGCCAAACGGTACGCTCTGCTCCTAACGGGAAAAATAAATCCGTCTTAATGCTGCGGAACATCGGCTCATATTTCCACCCTGTCATAACCGCCTCAAGCGTCGAGCGTACAAACTCAATTAACGGGTGGTGCAGCATCGGCTTTTTCGTATTGCCGAAATACGGAATGTCGTGCTGCTTAAAAATCGTCGCAAATAGCGGATCATACACATCGCTTTGACGCGTAATAACTGCCATTTCCTTATAGCGCAGCCCTTGCTCTGTCGCAAGCTTGCGAATTTCACGCGCAACCGCACTAATTTCAGCACGACGGTTTGACGCTTCAATAATGGTTAACGCATCGCCGCTTTGTACAAACGGTTGTGCCGGCTGCGTCTCAAAATGGCGCTCCACATGCACGAGTGCGTCTGCCTTTACGCCTGCGTTCGCGTAACACACTACTTCTTGTTCTACATGTAAACGTAGCTCCTGTGCCGCATCGTGTAAGCGCAGCGCAGTCGATGCCGCCTCATGAAATAGCGCCTGATCGTTATGCGCCTCCTCAATCGATTCATACGGCAGTACGATCGTCACGTTCGCCGCCACACGCAGCAGCTCTTGCACTAACGCAAACTCACGCGCCGTAAATGCCGTGAAGCCGTCAATATAAACGGTTGCTTCCTTCATTTGCGTCGACTGTGCTAAATTTTCAGTAAGTAACGGATAATACCCTTCGCTGTCAACGTACGTCGTGCCAAGTCGCTCCTCCACTGCCTCGACGACAACTTTTAAATCCGCCGTTTTGTTCAATAACGTTTTCGGTGCATCGAGCGATTGAAATTTCGTCAGCACATCGTCAAGTAGCTCCGACGTCACGTTATAACGCCCAAACTCCTTTAATAGCGCTTCGATTTCTGCTGTAAACCCGCGCTTCCCTGCTGCTTGGCGAAATAGCGAAAATTGCTCCTTGTTCGTATCGAGCAGCTGACGAATGAGCATTTTATAGCCGACGCCGTTTACTTCACGCCTTGCGATGCCACCAGTTTCTTGCAATATATACCACGCTAAACGTTTAAACGTTAACACTTGCGCACGAATGAGCCCTGACATTTCATGCTTGTGCATTAAATCGTATTCCGTTGTGTATGACATTTGGTCTGGCACGATGACGAAAATCGGTGCGCCGAGCGGATCGTGCTTACATGCTGCGGCAATTTCTCGTTGAATAAACTGCGACTTGCCGCTTTTGGCGCGCCCTGAAATAATTCGTAAACTCATGTTCATCCCCCTTTAACTTGAATGATTGTTCTTCTATCATTATACAATAAATGGCTCTTCACCATCACTTTGCGTTGTTTTTCACGATGAGATAGTCAACCCCGTTTACTGTGATGTATTTAATAACAAAAGGTTGTGTTAACGTCTATTCGACTTTTAACACAACCCTTTGATTTGGAATTGACGGAAGCGCGTGGCGAGACTCCTTGGGGAATAGCATGAGCTTGAGACTACAGGCTCAAGCCATGCCCCAGGAACGCGAGCCAACAGCGCGACCATCAACATGCACAGCCGCCTACTGCTACTCCTGTTTCTTTTGCTGTTCAATTGCTTCAAAATCACGCTCGACACGCTTGTTCAATCGGCGCTCAAAAAACTTGCCAATCGCCCACATTGTGATAATTGCTACAATCGATGAAATAAGCTTCGTCGGATTCGTCAACAACTCGCGCAAATCGTAGCCGATGTAGCTAATGAACAAAATCATCGCGCATTTTCCCGCAAACAGCACGATAAAATAGTTCACCTTTTTAATGTTTGAGATGCCTGCGACGACGTTGACGAGCACAGACGGCGTAAACGGCAAGCAAATAAGTACAAACAGCGGGCTTAGGCCATTCGTATCGACCCAATGAATGAGCTTATGCAGCCGCTTTTGCGTAAAACGTTGCACAATCGCTGTGTCGCGGAAGTAGCGCACAAGTAAAAAGACGCAATACGAGCCCGCAACGGTCGCCGTCCACGTTAATAAAAAGCCCCACAATAAGCCGTATGCGCTCGCATTGGCAACGACAAAGACGACGAGCGGTAAAAAAGGTAAAAACGATTCGATGAAAGGTAATAAAAAGCCAACGATTGGACCGAGCGCTTCGTAGTACGCCGTCAGCCGATCCAATTGGTCAAGCGTTAAAAAATCCGTCATGCAGACCACCTCTTCTTTTTTTAACTAAACGAAAAAGCTAGCGTATAAGTTCGTCATATGACGCACCTACATGCTAGCTTCCTTTACACGAGTAATAGCCCGATGCGATAATGATCTTCAGCGAAAACGGCGTGCTGTGTTAAGCGCACTTCGTTATGATGGTCAAGCACCTCTAATTTACAGTACGCTGCGTTAATTTGTAGCGCCTCATATAGCTCTTCCTCTGTATGTACATATTGCCCGTTCACACGTCGAATGCACTCGCCAACGATTAAACCCATGCGCTCGGCTGGTGAGTCCGCTAATACGCCAGCAATGACAACACCTTCTTGCTTCGGCTGTACCGCAAATGACTGACCGCTCTGTGAACGCGCTGCTTGCCACGTTAATAATAAACGTCCCATCACACCAATCGCTAAGCCAATAATGCCAAGCTCCGGTAAAAACAACGTCGCTAAACCGATCGCAAATACGACTTCTCCAAGCCATATAACGCGCTTACCAAGCTGTGGATACATGTATTGTGGTAGCGTCTCACGCGTCACATGTTGGAAGCCAATAATCATCGGGAACAGTAAAAACGAAAATTGCGTATGCCCTAATGAAAATTGCGGCCAATATGGAAACAACGCAGAAACCGCATCACCTGGTATGATGAAAAACATCGGCAGCAGCCAAAACTGCTTCGACTTATATTCAATCGCGGATAAGCCACGCTTCGTCGTCGTTAATACAGGCGAGGCCAATCGCGCTGCATGTCGTCGAATTAACATCCCTTCAGCAATTAAAAACATTGCTGCAAATAATGTGACACATACGACTGTGCCACCCCAAACATTTACGCCTTCAAACGTATATGACAATAGCGTTAATGACCATTCCTGTCTTGTTACGAGCCATAACGCCGCAAATGCAGCCACGAACGCATAAATCGGCGAGCCTAATGTATATGTAAATGTGAGCAATCCAAGAAGCATACAAACCGTCAGCAATAATACCCACTGTAGCGGTACTGTCATGCCAATCGCAAAGCTCAGCACAGAAATAATGACACCGAGCAGTAAGCCGTCTCGCAACATGCTCGTCACCTCTGAGCTACCTGGAAGTAAACGTCGATTAAATTGATAACGTTCACGCTTTACGCGACTAGAAGCTACTACTACAGCTACGATCATCGCTACATACACAATAGGATTCATTAAAAATCGTACAATTGCCCAAACTATTTCCATGAAAAATTGTTGCACTATCGTCACCTTCTGTTCTCATAAATCCACATTACCATTGTACCAAATGGCGCTCGTCTTGGAAATGCTAAGCGGTACATTATTAATTTCGGCGCTTTACTCCAGCTTTCCGACATATTCCTTCAGCATCGCCTCATCGACCGGTCCTTTAATTTCGTGCTGCACACGCCCGTTCGTATCGATCATAAACGTCGTCGGAATCGTTAAAATGCGGTACGCAGCATCGACTTCGCCGTCCACATCGACAGGCATCGTAAGCGTTAGACGGTATTGCTCGATAAACTCGGCAACACGCGCCTTATTTTGCTCACGCGCTTGTAAATTGACCGCGACGACCTCGACGTTATGTGCGTCTCCGTATTGATCGGCATATCGCTGGAGCGCTGGCATTTCTTCGCGGCACGGCGGACACCACGACGCCCAAAAATTCAGCACGACCTTTTTACCTTGCAATGCGTGTAACGAAAACGGCTCGCCACTCGTCGTTTGCAGCTGAATTTCCGGGGCAACCTCGCCTTTTTGCAGCGTCGTTATCTCCACTTCCACCCCGTCCGCTGTCGTTTCCGTTCGCTGCTCAATAAACATACATATAGCTGCACTACAAAGCAGAAGTAGCACAACTAAGCTCACCGCCTTTTTCATTCGTCTCCCCCCTCGTATGGAAAAGACTGCGCTCGCGTTAAAAAACGTGTAGCACAGCCTCGATTGCTTATAAGGAGATGTAGCGCAGTGGGTTAATAACACCCTCTTTTTGTCCGCGCCACGGTCCTGTATGAATTTCAAAATGTAAATGCGGGCCCGTTGATCGACCCGTGTTGCCCATCTTCGCAATTTCTTGACCAGCTTGTACAACGTCGCCTACGCTCACGCCAAACGAACTTAAATGCGCATATACAGACGAGAACGTTTCACCATCAATCGTATGCACCATCATAATAACGTTACCATAGCCGCCCATTGTTGAAGCGTACGTAATTTCACCGCCCGCAGCCGCATAAATCGGCGTGCCGACTGCGTTCGCAATGTCGATACCGTAATGATACTCTGGACCGCTTCCGATATCGCGCCAACCAAAGCCTGATGTGAAACGCCCTTCAGCCGGACGAATCCACGTTCCTGCTGGTAGTGCCGGTACGACGCCTTCTACATCATTGCTTTCCGTAAGTGTCGCTGATGTGTATGAGCTCGTTTGTTGTGCGGCAAGACGGACTTCTTCTGCTAAGCGAGCTTCCTCCGCTAGTCGTGCCTGTTCTGCTAAACGCGCTTGTTCTGCCAATTTCGCTTGCTCCGCGATAATCGCCTGCTCTAGCTCCGCACTTAACGTTAACGCCTCTGAATATTGTTCCTCTAGCATCGCCTTTTGTTCATATAAACGAGCTTGCTCTGCCTCAAGTTCATCAATCGCAGCATTGTTTTCCACCTTTTGCTCAGTTAATTCATCGTTTAATACGACAAGCTCCGTTTTTTGACGTTGCTCCTCTTTGCGTTGCTCCTCTAGCTCTTCTTTTTGCGCTTCGATTTGCTCTCGGTCTTGTTGCTGCTGCTCCATAATCGAACGGTCTGCTTCGATTAACGTGTTCACCGCAGTGAAGCGGTCAATTAAATCGGCAAAGCTGTTTGCGCCTAAAATGACGTCAACGTAGCTAACCGAGCCGCCTGCTTGAATGGCACGCGCACGATCTGCAAGCAATCGGTCACGCTCCGCAATTTTTTGTGCAAGCGCATCAATCGATTGCTCAAGCTCACCAATTGCCTGCTCCGTTTTTGCAAGCGTCTCGTTCGCTCGCATAATGAGACTCGTCGTTTCAGTAATTTCTGCGCTTAGCTTTTCAACCTTTTGCGTTAGCGCATCGATTTTTGACGTCGCGTCGTCTAATAGATTATCATTTTCCTCAAGCGATGAGTCTAATTCGTTTTGTTTCATTTCTGTTTGTTGTTTTTGTTGCTGTAGCTCGTCCAACGTTTCGGCGTAGCTTACCGACTGAAACGCCATCGTGAGCAGCATGACGGGAATAAATCCTTTTTGCCAACGTTTACTCATGAAAATCCCCTTTCGCTATACACGTAAAAACTTGCGCACCGACATAAAGCTTCCAACGACACCAATGACAACAGCTAGCAGTAGCAATAGCCCTGCCACTTCAAACGTAATCGCACCCGGTTTCACAAGCTCAATTAAGTCCCCAGAAACACGCGGCGTCACAAAATCATATAGCTGCTTGTATAAAAATGCCGTTAAGCCCATCGGAATGAGCGCACCGAACATACCTAACCACATACCTTCTAATAAAAATGGCAGGCGCACAAACGAGTTCGTCGCCCCAACAAGCTTCATAATTTCAATTTCATCACCACGCGCAATAATCGTAATGCGAATCGTGTTTGAAATTAAAAATACAGCCGTAAACAATAAACCTAAAATTAAAAACAAGCCGACGTTACGTGCGACGCTTAACGCTTTAAATAAACGCTCTACTTTCTCCTCGCCGTACACAACATCATCTGTATTGCTTAAATAATTGATTTCCTCTGCTAGCTTCGGAATATCTTCTGGGTTTAATGCACGCACATAAATGACGTTGTGCAGCGGGTTGCTTTGCTCATACAGCTTCCAATCATCGCCGAAATCTTCAATAAGCTGATTTAACTCCTGCTCCTTTGATGAATATTCGTACTCGGCAATAGCGGGCATATGCGCAATTTCATTTAATAGCTTTTGCTCCGCTTCGGCATCTGCCGTTAGCTCAATTAACACTTTAATTTCAACGTCTTGCTCTAAGTTGCTCGCAATATGGCTTAAATTCGCCATTAAAATCGCAAACACTCCAACGAGCATGAGCGTCACGGTTACCGCACTAATCGAGGCGAACGTCATCCAGCCATTTCGTCCGAGCGAGCGGAAACTTTCGCGCACGTGGCGACGTAGCGTACTAGTTTTCATAGCCGTAGTCACCTCCGTATTCATCGCGCACAATTTTCCCATAATCGACCGCAATGACGCGCCGACGCATCGTATTCACAATATCTTTATTGTGTGTGGCCATCACAATCGTCGTGCCGTCACGGTTAATTTGCTCTAGCAAATCCATAATGCCCCACGACGTTTCTGGATCCAAGTTGCCAGTTGGCTCATCGGCAATAATGACAGCTGGCTTGTTCACAATCGCACGCGCAATCGCAACTCGCTGCTGCTCACCGCCTGACAGCTCCTGCGGCAAGTGCTTCGCTTTTTTCGTCAGCCCTACTTTTTTTAGCACATCAATCACACGCTGGCGAATGACTTTCGGCTCGGCTTCTGTCACTTCAAGCGCAAACGCAATATTTTCATATACAGTCAGCTTCGGCAACAGCTTAAAGTCTTGATACACGACGCCGAGCTGACGACGAAGGAACGGCACTTTTTGGTCAGATATGCTCGTGACGTTCATGTTGTTCACAACGATTTGACCTTTTGTGGCACGCTCTTGTCGATACATTAGCTTAATGAGCGTCGTCTTCCCTGCACCACTTGGCCCCACGACGTACACAAATTCACCTTGATTAATTTTGACGGATATTCCGTTTAACGCGACGACACCATTGTCATATGTTTTATATACATCCTGCATTTCAATCATCATTAATCCCCTAGTTTTCAAATTGCTTGTACTTTATACGTAGCACTCAATATTATACCATTGCCTACGCTTTCATTATATCGGCAGACACATGAAAAACAACAGTGCGTAAACGTCACAGCCAAAAAAACGGCGAAGGAAACGTATTGCTTCCTCCACCGCGTTCATTATACTGTTTGCGTATCGACTGGCGCGTATTGCACCGTAATGTTGCCGGCTTTCGTCTGTCCGTCCACATATAGCTTTTGCGTTTGTGGCACTTCCTTCTCAAAGCTCGTCACCTTTTGTAAAAACTGCTGCTCGTGCTCATCCTTTGCAACGTCATTTAAGCGCACATCAATTTTACCGAGGTTCGATACCGCCTTGCCTTTTAGCGACATGTTGTTTGGAATGTATAGCTCGACGTTACCTGCCACTGTTTCTGCTTTAATTTTAGAAGCAAAAATCGTTTTCGTCGTCACCGTCACATGCCCGTTTAACGACTTCGCATCGATGTCTTCAATGACGCCATCGATATATACGCGCCCGTTCATCGTCTCAACCTCTAAGTCACGACCCTTAACTTGCTTTAGCTCAATCGCACCGTTGCTTGACTCCGCATGACAGCGAACGAACGCTACATCATGTGCTGTAATCGAGCCGTTATATGTTTTCACACGCAACTTTTCCGCTCCAACTTGACGAAGCTTCACCGCACCGTTTAATAACTTTAATGTAATCGCCTCATATTGCTTCACTGGCACGTATAGCGTCAAATTCACTTGCATCATTTTAAAGTCGCTAATGAAGCGCAATGTCGATGCGTCCGCTTCTGCAACGAAACGATTGAAAAATGTCTCCTCAAGTGATGCTTCGCCTTCGTTACGTAAGCCCGCCTTCACTTGGCAAAGCGCCGTAATCGTATCGTCCGTTGAAGGCTCAATCGTCACGCTGCCATGTGGTAAATCAACGGCGATGTTTTGAATCGCAATGCTGTCGAATGTGTACGTATGCTCAAACTCCGTCGCCCCAACTTGTGGGAAGTCGAAATCTTTCACGCGGTTTAATGCGCTTGAAATAATGTCAATGAAGCGCGTGCCAACTTTTGAAAACTCGGCTTGCATCGAGTCAAACGGTGATGCACCGCCTTCTTTTTTATCAAAAAACGATTCATCAAAAAATGGTGCTTTCTTCTGCGGCTCGACTTGCTCCTCAACAACTGGCTGCTTGCTCGGATTTTCAAGTGCCTCCAGTAACGTTAATGCCTCTTGCGCCGAAATTGTACCATTTTCAACTAGCTTTAAAATTCGCTGACGTTCGTTTTGCATTGTACCATCATCCTTTTCTGTTCGATATATTACTACTACGTACGACACCGACAAAAAGTTTCATCTATTTTTTCGCTCGGGCTTTATCGCGCACCAACACCGGCTTTAAATATTTCCCTGTGCTTGATGCTTCGACGTCGCAAATGTCCTCTGGCGTGCCGGTTGCGACAATCATGCCACCGCGGTCGCCGCCTTCTGGACCGAGGTCAATGACATGATCCGCCGTTTTAATGACGTCTAAATTATGCTCGATGACTAGCACCGTGTTACCACCATCGACTAAACGATGTAGCACATGAAGCAGCTTCGCAATATCGTGTGCGTGAAGTCCCGTCGTCGGCTCATCTAAAATGTAAAACGACTTGCCGTTTGAACGACGGTGCAGCTCGGACGCTAGCTTCACACGCTGCGCCTCACCACCAGAGAGCGTCGTCGCCGATTGCCCAAGCTTGATGTAGCCTAAACCGACATCGACAATCGTTTGAATTTTACGCTTAATTTTCGGATGATTTTCAAAAAACGTTAAGCCTTCTTCAACCGTCATCTCTAAAATATCTGCAATGTTTTTGCCGCGGTATTTCACCTCGAGCGTTTCGCGGTTGTAGCGCTTGCCATTACAAATTTCACATGGCACGTACACATCCGGTAAAAAGTGCATTTCAATCTTGATAATGCCATCCCCTTTACATGCCTCACAACGCCCGCCTTTCACATTAAAGCTAAAGCGCCCTTTTTTGTAGCCGCGCAGCTTCGCCTCATTTGTTTGCGTGAAGACGTCTCGGATGTCGTCAAACACCCCTGTATACGTCGCAGGGTTGGAGCGCGGCGTACGTCCGATTGGTGATTGGTCAATATCAATAACTTTCTCTAACTGCTCCGTGCCGCTAATTGCTTTATACTTCCCTGGACGAATTTTCGCACGCGACACTTTTTGTGCGAGCGCCCTATATAAAATGCTGTTAATGAGCGTTGATTTGCCTGAGCCTGACACACCAGTAACCGCGATAAACTGACCGAGTGGGAAATCGACGTCGACATTTTTTAAATTGTTTTCTGCCGCGCCTTTTAGCGACACGATGCGACCGTCATGCTCACGGCGCGTTTTTGGAATGGCGATGAACTCCTTGCCACTCAAGTAACGCCCTGTTAATGAATTGTCGTCATTCATCACTTCTTGTGGCGTTCCTTGTGACACAATTTGCCCACCATGAATGCCTGCTCCTGGTCCAATATCGATTAAATGGTCTGCCGCAAGCATCGTGTCCTCATCATGCTCGACGACGATTAACGTATTGCCAATGTCGCGCATGTTTTTTAGCGTTTGAATGAGTCGGTCATTGTCGCGCTGATGTAGACCAATCGACGGCTCATCTAAAATGTATAGCACGCCCGTTAAACGCGAGCCAATTTGCGTTGCTAAGCGAATGCGCTGCGCCTCGCCACCTGATAATGTTCCTGCTGTGCGGCTAAGTGTTAAGTAATCTAAGCCGACGTTCACTAAAAACGTTAAGCGCTCCTCAATTTCACGCAAAATTAAATTCGCAATTTGGCGGTCATTCGCGGATAAATTAAGGTCGTTGAAAAATGCAAGCAGCGGCGCAATCGCAAAGCTCGTCACTTCGCTAATGTGCAGCCCGTTTACTTTTACCGCAAGCGCCTCTTTTTTCAACCGGTTTCCTTCACACGTTTGGCACGCCTGCTCGGTCATATACTTCTCCATTTGCTCGCGCGTATAATCCGACGACGATTCGCGGTAACGACGGCTAATGTTTCCGTACACCCCTTCAAACTGAATCATTTTCTCACGCACGTCGCCGTTATCCGTTTCGAAGCGGAATAATAGCTGTTCTTTGCCCGAGCCTTTTAAAATTTTATTGAGCTTTGTCTTCGGTAATTTTTTCACCGGCGTATCCATGTCGATGTCGTAATGCGTACAAACCGATTGCAGCATTTGCGGGTAATATTGCGAGCTAATCGGCTGCCACGGTACAATCGCCCCTTCACGTAGCGTCAATTCATCGTTTGGAATGACGAGTTCTGGGTCCACTTCAAGCTTCGCGCCGAGCCCATCACATGACGGACATGCCCCGAACGGACTGTTAAATGAAAACATGCGTGGCTCTAGCTCACCGATTGAGAAGCCGCACATCGGACAAGCGTGATGCTCACTAAAAATAAGCTCCTCTTGCCCGATGATGTCGACAAGAATGCGTCCATCTGCTAGGCGAAGTGCCGTTTCAAGCGAATCGCTTAAACGCCCTTCGATGCCTTCTTTAATTACAATACGATCCACAACCGCTTCAATCGTATGCGCTTTATTTTTATCAAGTTCAATATGGTCATCCACGTCGCGCAGCTCACCGTTTACACGCACGCGCACGAAGCCTTCCTTCTTCAAATCATCAAGCAGCTTCACATGCGTTCCTTTTTTCCCTTCAACGAGCGGCGCTAAAATTTGCAGCTTCGTACGCTCCTCGTAGCTCATCACGCGGTCGGTCATTTGCTGCACCGTTTGCGACGAAATTTCAATGCCATGCTCTGGACAAATCGGCTTGCCAACGCGTGCATAGAGCAGTCGCAAATAATCGTAAATTTCCGTCACCGTGCCAACAGTCGAACGCGGGTTACGGCTCGTCGTCTTTTGGTCAATCGAAATCGCCGGTGACAGCCCTTCAATCGCATCGACGTCTGGTTTATCGGCTTGCCCTAAAAATTGACGCGCATATGCAGATAGTGACTCGACGTAACGGCGCTGTCCTTCCGCATAAATCGTATCAAACGCAAGTGATGACTTCCCCGAACCCGACAAGCCAGTAATCACGACAAGCTGATCGCGCGGAATCGTCACGTTTATATTTTTTAAATTATGCGTTCTTGCTCCTTGTACAACAATTTCAGTATGTTTCATAAGTAATCCCTTTCTATTATGACTTCAGCTCAAAAATCGCATCGCGCAGTTCTGCTGCTCGTTCAAAGTCGAGCGCTCGAGCCGCTTCCTTCATTTCGATTTCGAGTGATTCAATCAACGCTGATTTTTCTTTTTTCGTCAGCTTTTTGCCGCTTAATTTTTTCGTAATCGTATTGTCAATCTCGTCCGTATCCTTCGTCGCGCGAATAAGTTCCGGAATTTTTTTCGAGATTGTTTGCGGCGTAATGCCATGTTGTTCGTTGTACGCCATTTGAATCGTACGGCGGCGCTTCGTTTCATCCATCGCCTTGTTCATCGAATCGGTCATTTTATTCGCGTACATAATAACGGTACCGTTTGAATTTCGTGCTGCACGCCCAATCGTTTGAATAAGCGAGCGCTCTGAACGTAAAAACCCTTCCTTATCGGCATCAAGAATCGCCACGAGTGACACTTCTGGAATGTCGAGCCCTTCACGCAGTAAGTTAATGCCAATTAATACATCATGCACACCTTGACGCAGCTCACGAATAATTTCGATGCGCTCTAACGTCTTTACCTCCGAGTGCAAATATTGAACCTTCAAGCCAAGCTCCTTTAAATAATCCGTTAAATCCTCAGACATCTTCTTCGTCAGCGTCGTAATCAGCACGCGCTCATTTTTTTCAATACGCGCATGAATTTCATCGATTAAATCGTCAATTTGCCCTTCGATCGGACGCACCTCAATTGTCGGGTCAAGCAGCCCCGTCGGACGAATAATTTGCTCGGTCATTTCAGGTGTATGCTCTAGCTCATACGGTCCTGGCGTCGCTGATACGAACACCGCCTGATGAATGTGCTGCTCAAACTCATCCCATTTGAGTGGACGATTATCTAAAGCTGATGGCAAGCGGAAGCCGTGATCCACTAGCACATTTTTTCGTGCCTGGTCGCCGTTAAACATACCGCGTACTTGTGGTAGCGTAACGTGCGACTCATCGACAACAAGCAAAAAATCATCCGGGAAGTAATCAAGCAACGTATACGGTGTCGCCCCTTTATCACGAAGCGTTAAATGACGCGAATAGTTTTCAATGCCCGACGTAAAGCCCATTTCCTTTAGCATTTCTAAATCATAGTTCGTGCGCTGCTCTAGTCGCTGCGCTTCAAGCAATTTATCCTCTGCACGTAGTTCTTTTAAACGCTCCGCAAGCTCACGTTCAATGCGTTCAATCGCAATTTTTAACTTCGCCTCGCGCGTAACGAAGTGGGATGCTGGGAAAATCGCCACATGCTCGCGTTCCCCTGTAATTTCACCCGTTAATGCGTTCACCTCACGAATGCGGTCAATCTCATCGCCGAAAAATTCGATGCGAATGCAGTGTTCATCGCGTGACGCCGGGAAAATTTCAACGACGTCGCCGCGCACACGAAACGTTCCGCGAATGAAGTTCATGTCGTTTCGCTCGTATTGAATATCAACGAGCTTTCGCAGCAACTCATTGCGCTCCAACTCCATACCTGGTCGCAGTGACACGAGCATTTCGCGGTATTCCTCCGGCGAACCTAAGCCGTAAATGCACGACACCGACGCGATAATAATGACGTCCTCACGCTCAAATAATGATGACGTTGCCGAGTGGCGCAGCTTATCAATTTCATCGTTAATGCTCGAATCCTTCTCGATGTACGTATCCGTTTGCGGCACGTACGCTTCTGGCTGGAAATAATCGTAGTAGCTGACGAAATATTCGACCGCGTTGTTTGGGAAAAATTCCTTAAACTCGCTATATAGCTGACCCGCAAGCGTTTTATTGTGCGCCATAACAAGCGTCGGTTTATTGACTTGCTGAATGACGTTTGAAATGGTAAATGTCTTGCCCGTCCCGGTTGCTCCGAGCAGTGTTTGCATCTGCTTACCTTCTTTTATACCCGCTACAAGCTCCTCAATCGCTTTTGGCTGATCTCCTGCTGGCTCGTAGTGTGATTGTAAATCAAATTTTGTCACGTCTTCCGCCTCTTTTCTTCGTTCAAATTCGTATCGTTAGTGTAACATATATCCGTTTTTGAATCGAACAAAAAGCGAACGTATGTTTTTTGTATTTAAAATCTATGCTTATTGATACCTGCATCCAATAAAAAAAAGCACGTTAAACGATAGCGTATTTGCTAATGTTTAACGTGCTTTCCTTTTATGCTACTGCTTTTTTCGTAAAGCGTGGGTGATTCCATAGTTCACGCCATTTGATTACTGATGTAATAACAATAATTAAGCCAAGTGTTAACATGATGATTGATAACACACCATTTAATACGTTGAAGCCACCTGCTGCATCGTTCCAATAAACGTTTTTCACCATCCAGAAGCCGGCTACGTTTACCGTAATGTATAAGTACACGAGCGGCACGAAACATGTTAACGCGTAAATGCGCTTGTCCGCAACTTTTAAGACGAACGTCACACCACATACTAAACCGATTGACGCCATTAATTGGTTCGATACACCAAACAGCGCCCAAACCGAAGCGATGTCACCTGAGTTTAGTAAATAGCCCCACATGACACAGGCGAGCGCACTAGCCCCGATTGCACCAGGCATCCAGTCCGTCTTTTTCAGCGGCTTGTATACGTTGCCTAAGAAATCTTGAATTAAGTAACGCGCTGTACGAGTACCCGCATCAATCGCCGTTAAAATGAATACTGCTTCAAACATAATGACGAACTGATAGAAATATTTCGTTAAATGGCTAAACCATTCAACCCCTGCAAAAATCGATGCCATCCCAACTGCGAGCGTTACCGCACCACCAGTACGACCTTCTAAGTCCATACCGATTGCTTCAGACAGCGCCGGTAAATCAACAACCGTCATGCCAAGCTTCGCAAATGCTTCTGGCGTTGAGTTAATCGCGAAATAATCTGCTGGGTGTAAAACTGTTGCGGCAATTAATGCCATGACGCCGACAACACATTCCACTAACATCGCACCGAAGCCGACAAGTCGAATGTCTTCCCAACGATTTAACATTTTCGGTGTCGTACCAGACCCTACGAATGCATGGAAACCTGAAATCGCACCACACGCAATTGTAATCGACACGAACGGCCACACTGGACCTGCAACGATTGGACCACCGCCGCCTAAAAAGTCTGGAATGATTGCTGGGAACTGAATTGTTGGGTTAATAATAAATACCCCGATAATGAGTGCAATGAATACACCAATTTTCATAAAGCTTGATAAGTAATCGCGCGGTGCTAATAAGAACCATACTGGCAATGCGGCCGCGAAAAATGCATAAATCGGTAAAATAATTGATAACGTTTCACGGTCTAATGTTAATACATCACCTAACCATGTGCCTTGAATGTACGGTCCGTAAAATACGGCGAATACAAGAAGCACAACCCCGATAATGGTCGATAGCTTTAAATTACCTGTAAATTTCGTAATAATACCCATTAACATCGCAATTGGAATCGTTGCTGCAACGGCGAACGTACCCCATGGATTTTCTGCTAATGCCCCTAAAATAACCATCGATAAACCAGCCATCGTAATCGTAATGATGAATAGCATCGCTAAACCTGTACAGAAACCTGCTACTGGGCCAAGCTCCTCACGCATTACTTCCGATAATGATTTACCACCTTTTGTCATCGATGCGAATAACACGACCGCGTCATGCACCGCACCCCCAATAACCGCACCGATTAATAACCAAATATACCCTGGTAAGTAACCGAACTGTGCCGCTAAAATTGGACCAACAAGTGGACCAGCTGCTGCGATTGCCGCGAAGTGATGTCCAAACGCGACCCATTTACTCGTCGGCACGAAATCTTTGCCGTCGTTTTTTTCATGCGCTGGTGTTGGACGATCGTCATTAATTTTTAATACTGTTTTTGTAAAGAAAATACCGTAAAGACGATACGCAATTGTTAAAATACAGATTGCTGCAATAACTAATGTAATAGCGTTCATGAAATGCCCTCCCTCTATTAAAATTTTTCTTTGCTCCTGCGATTATTCTCAGCTAGCTTAATACCTGTTCCTTCATACAAAATCCTTGTTCATTGTAGACGAAAAAAATAGAAATGTCTGAAAATTGAATAATAAAAGGAATATTTGGATTGAACGCGAAAAAAATGGACAAAAAAAGAGCTACTCCACAGCTAAATTCGAAGTAACTCTTATTCACCTATTCTTCTGCTTGCAGTGCAATATATTCACTTGTATACTCCTTAAACGCTTGCTCATTTCGAACTTGTAATGACTCATCAATGGCTTGTCGTAGTTTGTCTAATCGCTGCTCACGCTGTAATCGTTGCAAAAATAAATCTAAATAAATTTCATTCAAAAGCTTCTCGGCATCGTTGTGCTGTGACGTTTGGTTAATTGCTCGTAAAAAGTCTGTATACGAATAAAACTTGTCCATCGCGTTCACCTCTTATCGCTTTTATTCATTATAATATTGAACGGTATCGAATACAACAACATTCAGAAAATTTGATTTTTTCCAACAAAAATGCTTGAAATCTTTTTTTTGCCTATAGTAAAATAAACCTATAGCTATACAATCGTTGTTCTTTCGCGCCGCAATATCCCCACGCGTACCTTCATAACAACAAGTTATATGCTAGCACTTCTTACATCTCAGAACAAAATTCTCGAACAATCATTGTGTAGCTAAAAAATTTTTAATCAGAGGTGAATTTTTTTTGCTATGAAATTTGAGTTAGAAAAGATGCAGGATGTCACACGTATTACGGACTACACGATTTCTCCACATACGCTGGCCATTTTCGACTACCAATACAAAGGGCAGTCGAGTAGCTTCATACTCGAAAAAAACAAACGACTGTTCATCAAGAAAAAACCAATTCAGCTCATCCGGGAAAGCTGCCGTCATTACGGGTTACCCTATAGGGAGAGGGTTCGACAAACGAAGCGCTATTTCCGCCAAGCACATAAACTACCGATTCTTCTGACACATACCCAAACAAAGCCATGCATTCTCTTCCCTTTATATTCTGCGCGGACACTCGAAAACGCGTGGCTCAATTTGTATGCCATTCGCAACATGAAAGCAGCAGGGCAATACTGCATCGTGCAATTCGATGACGAGTGGATTCCATTGCCCGCGACGATGAATGTGTTTAAAACGCAGTACACCGTTGCGAATTTATATGCACGTAACTTAGAGCTGAATATGTAACCGAAAAAAGGTGTGCTAACGTCGACGGTTAGCACACCTTTTTCATTATAGTTGTGAGCGTAAATACGCATGAATGAACGCGTCTAAATCGCCGTCCATGACCGCACCTGTATTTCCCGTCTCTTCGCTTGTACGGTGATCCTTCACCATTGAATATGGATGGAACACGTATGAACGAATTTGTGAGCCCCAGCCAATTTCTTTCTGGTCACCACGAATTTCGTCTAGCTCGGCTTGTTGCTTCTCAATTTCTAATTGATATAGCTTTGCCTTTAACATATTCATCGCTTTTTCACGGTTTTTAATTTGTGAGCGCTCTGCCTGACATTGTACCACGACACCTGTTGGCATATGCGTAATACGAACAGCCGAGTCCGTCGTATTAATGTGCTGACCGCCTGCACCTGTCGCGCGGTACGTATCAACTTTTAAATCTTCCGTACGCACGTCGATTTCGATTTCATCGTTGAACTCTGGCATTACTTCACACGACACGAATGACGTATGACGGCGACCTGATGAGTCAAACGGCGAAATGCGCACTAAACGGTGAACGCCTTTTTCTGCTTTTAAATAGCCGTAAGCATTATGCCCTTTAATCGATAACGTTACCGATTTAATCCCCGCTTCGTCACCTGGTAAGTAATCCATCGTCTCGACCTTGAAGCCGCGTTTTTCTGCCCAACGTGTGTACATACGTAAAAGCATCGAGCCCCAATCTTGAGACTCCGTACCACCAGCTCCTGGGTGAAGCTCTAAAATGGCGTTATTTTTGTCGTATGGCTCTGATAATAAAAGTTGTAACTCAAAGTCTGCAAGTTTTGCCTTAAACGCTTCTAACTCCGTTGCTAGCTCTTCTAATAGCTCCTCGTCTGGCTCTTCACGCAGTAGCTCCACGGTCATTTCTAAATTTTCCTGCACGTCCGTTAGCTCTGTATACTCTGCAACCGTTGACTTCAGTACATTCGCCTCGTTAATAACTGTTTGCGCTGCGTTTTGGTCGTTCCAAAAATCTGGGTCAAGCATTAAATCTTCTAACTCTGCAATGCGGGCTTCCTTTTCTTCTAAGTCAAAGTGCCCCCCTAAAGTCCACTAATTTCTTAGCTGTATTTTCTAGCTCATTGCGTGCATAACCTAATTCGATCATTTTTATTTCCTCCAAAGTGTTTCATATGTTAAACCGTAAAGTGATGTACTCCAATACAATTGCTCTTCACGTCGAGGCAGGCTTTCCGCGGGCGTGGCGTGAGCCTGTAGTCTCACGCTCACGCTTTTCTCGCAGGAGTCCGCCTCTCGTTCGAGCAATTTGTTCGCACTATCACTCCACATATCAATTATTTGACGATGCCATTCGCTAATTAAACGCCGCATCCATATTGCATAAAAAATAACCAGTTTGTTGATAAGTCGTTTTTATAAAGCTGACTTAGTTGTTGTTAACAGCAAAAACGAACTCAATACTGCATTTTCATGGCAGGAAGCGTGCGCCGAGCCCCAGGAAAGCGAGCCGCTCTACGCGAACTGCCAGTTAAACGTGACAAAATTTACTGCTGTGCTGCGCCGTGACAGTTTTTGAACTTTTTGCCTGAACCGCATGGGCAGTCGTCGTTACGTCCAACAAGTACTTTTTTACGAATTGGTGCGCGTTTTGGCTTTGTGCCTTCCTCTTTCGGATTCACGGCTTGCCCTTTTACGACCTCTTCACGCTGTAGATTGTTGCGAATTTCTGCCTTTAACGCGTACTTCGCCACATCGTCTCGAATTGATTCGACCATCGCTTCAAACATCGCAAAGCCTTCTTGCTGGTACTCGCGCAGTGGATCGTTTTGACCGTAAGCACGTAAATGAATCCCTTGACGTAGCTGATCCATTGCGTCAATATGCTCCGTCCATTTCGTATCAATCGCACGCAGTAAAATAACTTTCTCAAACTCACGCATGCGCTCAGA
>JAXJTE010000169.1:0-17128 GCA_036309765.1 Caryophanon sp.
AGCAAACGCTGTTCATGACGTTTACAGCGCTACTTTGCCTTGTAGCGCTGTAAACGTCATGAACAGCGTTTGCTTGAGCTGATTCGCTTCGTGATACCAGCCGTTGACGTCACGAATTTTATCAACGCTTTGCTGTTCGGCGTTTTGCTTTGTTAGCTCCGTTAATATATGAATGGGCTTCACAATTTTGGCAATGAATAAAATCGAAAGTGCTACAGCGATGAGTAGAAATGGCAGCGCGAGCGAAAAATTGTTCATGACCATTTGTTGAGCGGGCAAAACGGTTGAGAGAAATGGTTTTTGCGACACGACGCCCCAATTAGCTCCTTCAATAAAGCTATAGCCCGCGAGCATCGTAATATTTTTAGAGTTTATCACTTGTGTGGCGCCGCTATTTTGCGCTAAAACCTCTTGAACGACGGCATTGCTAGAGACATCTTCATTAATGCGATCGCGGTCTTGATGATAAATAATGGTACCTTTTTCATCGACGACAAACACGTATGAATCATCTTGTAAAAAATGGGTTTCCATCAGTGCGGAGAAGATATTTTGCTCCTGCAAATAAATCGCGCCGCTTATGTAGCCGAGATAATCTTCTGCTTCGTTAAAAATGGGATATGTCAGTGTAATAACTAAGCGACCGGTTACCGCTGCGTAAGGCTTCGAAATCATGGGCACGGTAACATGTAGAGCGTCTTCCGTCACGATGTGTTCACCTACGAAGTTTTTAAATGGATGCGCTGAGACGAAAATGCCGTCCTTATTAATAACGGAAACAGAATTGAATGTGGAGGATTGTGCTATCACACGTTCCATTTCAGCATCCAATACAGGCTGTGTGAATTGCGCACCGATGACTTTAGCGCTTTCGGCAAGCATTTTATGAGCATCTTGAATGGATAATTCTGCGCTATCGGCAAGCTTTCGCGCATACGATTCATGGCGCTCCAATGTATTGTCAACTAGCGTTTGCTTTTGCATCACATAGGAGCTGCTGATGCTAATGATCATCGTTGTGAGCAGTAAAAATAAAATCAAACAAATAAGTACGTTTTTTAATGTTAGTTTTTGCACGGTCAACCTCCTTCAAATACAACTTATGAAGTATGTACCAAAAACTATAATATACTATTCACTTAGTCTATAGCAAAAATATTTCATTTGTTTTGTTCGTGGTACAATAATACGAACAATGATTTTTAAAAAAAGGAAGGTTTTTATGCACGTAATCAACTATACACAAACATATGCCGCACAAATTGCTCATTTATTAAATGAACATTTGCCATTTCAGCCAGAGGACGTAAGCACAGTACATGAAGCAGGTGGGGTCCGCTTCATCGCGCTTATTGACGAAAAAGTTGTCGGCTATATTGCAGGCTACAAAATTGAAACTTTTGACGAGGAGTTTCCGTATTTTAAAGAGGAGCTTGCACCGCTTCGAACACAATTAACGGCGGCACCGAGCATGTACGTCAGCCACTTTGTCGTCGATCCAGCATTTCGTAGACGCGGTATCGGTAGTGCGCTCGTGGAAGCATTTATGACCGAAGCAGAGAAGCAAGTAGACACAATTGTCGTCGTTGGTTGGGTGCAAAGCGATACGAATGCGTGGGCGGCAGAGAAGCAATTTATACAGCACGGCTTCACGAAGCATACATACATCAAGCGTTATTTCGAGCCATACGACGTGTATTGCCCGAGCTGTAACGGCATGTGCTACTGCGACGCAAACATCGTCACAAAACAAAAAGGGGATATTAAATGAAAAAATCAGTATTAAGCATCGCGCTAGCTGCTTGTTTACTAGCAGGTTGTAGCGACAGTGGTAGCAACGCAGAAGAAGCGGCCATCGCATTTTTAGAGGATGTACAAGACGGCAATTTGATTCAAGCTGTAACCGCGGTAAAGGGGGGCAATATTCAAACGCTGCTCGCTGCGTCTCAGCTTGATTTACCGATTACAGACGAACAGCGCGACATTTTACTCGACAGCATTGAGCGCGTCTTTGCGTTTGAAAATGTGGAGCTACTAGAAGATGACGGCACGATTGCAGAAGTACAAGCGGACGTGACGACGATTCATTTCGTCAAGGCAGCCACAAACAATATGTCGGGCATGCCAGAGCTATTATTTAACGTCGCACTCGGCAACGTAACGAAAGACGAGGCACTTGGACAAATCGTTGATGAAACGATTGCCCAGCTAAACGTCGAGGACCCACCGACGACAACGTTCACCGTGACATTAAAGCTTGAAAACGACGGGGGTAGCTACGAAATCGTACCGAACGATGAATTAATTAAAGCACTTTTTGGCAACATTGCATTAACAGAACTGTTTAACTAAGGGGGATATGCGATGCGGTTGAAACGAAAGCGACAGCCTATAAGTAAACGAGTGAAGGACGCGGGCATCGAGTTTACAATAGAAGGGCTGTTTCATTTACTGTTTGCGATACCGAGAGCGATTATAAGTATTTTTAAAAATAGTTAAGGGGTGAGGCAACTGGCGATGACGCATGATTTTTATGTAGTGAACGAGGAGACAGCGGATGTGCTTTTTCAGATGTCGATTCATGATGCCATAATCGATTACATAGATGAACAAATTGGCGCTTCACACAACTTGTTTTACAGTGTGCCAACGATTAATCCGTGTTATGCTAAATCACCAGTTGCGAGCGCGTTGCCGAACCAAATCGGATTTTCATATACAGGGATTACGATCATGAATGCGCATTGTGTAGACGATATGGAACGTATGATACAGCAATGGCTAGAAGTAATGAATGCATTGCGTCATACGCGCTATTACTACGATTTAGCGAGTGTACCGCAAGATGAGCTACATCGTTTAACGGCTAAGGAGATAGAGGTGCTCAAGGAGTGTTATTTCGACAAAGCGGTCATTTGCCAGCAACTCACCGCTTGTTTGGAGCATTTACCAATGTTAAAAGAATGTTACATATTGCGACATGAAGGCATTTAAGTAAAAAGGAGTACGAAACCGGCTATATACCGACTTCGTACTCCCTTTTTACGTGCAATAGTTATCATAAAACTGTTTGATTTCGTTCTTATACATATTGTCGACGAATGGCTTCGTTTGCTCATAGGCGTAGCGAATGTCGTTGCATCCTTGTTCGACGTCGCCGCGCTCGATGTAACAGACGCCGCGCATTGCAATTTTACAATAGTCGTTACATAAATCGAACGGGTGAGGGGCTTGATCAACGACGTGAAAGTGTGTTAATTGCGCAAGTGCCTCGTCGTATCGCTGCAAGTAATAATAAATCATTCCTTTAATGCCAAACATCATGCACTCAAACAGCTCTTTGAAAAAGGAGACATCGCTATTTGTCATGCTGTTTGCTAATGATAATGCTTGTGTGTAATCTTTTTCTACGTGTACGACATAGTAAATGCGCACAAGCTCAAAAAATGTTTGCTCCGTCGCATCTTCAGTAAACGTCGCAAACTGCTCCATTTTCGTTAAAAAGTACCGCGCTTCTTCGGGGTTTTCCACAATTGATTCACTAAAGCGAAGACGGTACAGCTCATTTGTATTGTAATAGACGCGAAACTCTTTACAAAGTGCGAGTATTTTATCCGTGTATGTGCGCGACATCTGTTTTTGACCAATTGCGCTCGCTAAAGCGACAATGAAATAATAAATATCGATTTTTCGCAGTACGTCTATATGCTTGTCGTGTTGCTCAATGTAGTCATGTGCTTCTAATGCAATCGCATATGCCTCCTCGTAACGACGATGCGAAAAATACATTTCGATTAAACGTAAGTAGCAACGCACGACATGAGACGCCGTATGAAAGCGCTCATAATGTTGCATCACATTGCGCAGTAAACGTTCCTTTTCCTCGCTCAACTCTAATGTGAAGTATGACGCATAGTAATAATATACATCCACTTCCGCAAATGTTTTGAACGTTGATTTTTCGATAAACTGCTGTAGTTTTTTGAGTTCGCGTATACGAAGTGCTTCACGCGCTTCCTCGGTCGGTAAGTGATTGTATGCCTCTAACACAGATTCGATATGTGTAACGACAGAAGCGGCCTCACTCGACGTTTCATCGTGCAGCAATATCGTAATCGGTACGCCGAGCTGCTCAGCGATATAATGTAAGCTTTCCATCGAAGGTTGTGCTTTGCCATTTTCGATTAAACTCAACATACCTTTCGTCAAACGCTCACCAGCAAGCTGTTGAAGCGTTAAGTTTTTTTCTTTTCGAAGCTTTCGTATTTGCATACCAACATGTTGCATCATCTGAACGTCCTTTCCTTACTAATACTTTCATTAAACTAAAAGCTATGCAAAAAAGCAATGTTTAACAAGATTAAACTTTTTGTTGTATTTTGATAAGGCAGCATGTATGATTGGTTTAATTAAATTAAACAAAGGAGTGTTTTTATGACGAGAGAACGGCGAGCAACCTATCATTTGTATACATTTTTAGTCAGCAAATTATTCGGATCAGTCGGGGCAAGTATTTACACATTTGGCATTAGCATGTTTATTTTATCGATGACAGGCTCCGCATTTAACTTTGCGATTAATTTAGTCATTGCATTTATTCCACGCATCGTGCTGTCACCAGTGATTGGGACGTTGATTGATAAATATTACATGCATAAAAAGCGATTCGTATTAATAGGGGAGCTTGTTGAAATTGCGACGATTGCGAGCTTATTACTATATACGATGATGAATGGTTTGTCGGTAATGGCCGTTTATATCGTAACGGCGATTGTGACGATTGCTTCAACGGTAAGTAGCATCGCATTTAGTGCATCTATTGCGAATTTAGTTGATGAGGAGCGGTTGCAAAAAGCGATGGCGTTTCAGCAAATTAGTGGCTCTGTCGCAGGGATACTCGGCCCAATCATTGGGGGTATGCTGTTTGGCTTTACGACGATGAGCGTCTTTTTAGCCATTCATGTCGCATTTAATGTTGTGACGTTTTTACTCGAAAGCACGATGGATTTCAATTTATATTCGACGCTTACTGAACCGAGCGCACCGCAGTCGATGAAGCAATCACTACTAGAGGGCTATACGTATTTAATGCAGCACCATTTACTCGTGCGCATTTTCATACTTGCGGTAGCTGTGAACTTTTTCTTTGCGTGCTTATCTGTTGGCGGGGACTTTATCTTACTTGAGTTAATTGGCTTAACACCACAGCAAATTGGTATTACCGAAGCGGCGTCTGCTGTTGGTATGCTCGTGATGTCGGTCGCATTTTCAGCGATTGCGCAATTGAAGCAGCCAGCACAGCTAACGAAATATGCGATAGTTGGGTTAGGTGTACTCATTATGGTATTTAGTTTGCCCTTATTTATCGATTTGTCACAGACGATGAGCTTTTTATTCTATAGTAGTGCAATGTTTATTTTTGGTGTGTGCATTATTTTAACGAATATGCCGATTGGGTTACTATTGCAAACGACGATTGAGGAGGAATATCGTGGGCGTGTGTTTGGCTTACTAGAAACATGTGCGATGAGCATGATGCCGATTTCGACGCTGCTGTTTGGTATACTATTTGATGTCGTTGATGCACGATGGATTTTAATCGGCTGTGGTGTAGCGAGTATTATTTGCGTATTTGTAACGTTGCCAGCGCGAGTGCTACGTATACAATTGCGTGAAGAACATACGTAAAAAAGGCTTGTCCGCAATCGGACAAGCCTTTTTTACTGCAATTCACCTGCAACATACGCTTGCTGCAAACGTTGTAAATCATACGCCCAAATCGCAATCATCGGCGCAAATGCTTCGTCGTCTACGCGCAGTTGAATGTAATAACGCAAACTTTCAACCGTGCGCGCTAAACCAATTTCTGCAATCGCATCAAGCAGTGCCGCCCAGCGTGAATCGTCAGTCGTTTTCTTCGTTTTGTAGTTGAAGCGCACAAGTGAATAGTCAGGAGAAAGCGGCTGAATATTGTCACGATCATAATGCTGAGGCACGCTAAAGTCGATCGTGTTTTGTACGGTGTTCGTCGCCTCATAAAACGCTGTAAACACGCGCGAGCCAAATTGCTTTCTACTTACACCAATTTTATCTAAATACACATCGACCATTTGCACTTCACGATACGCTGCTTCGAATGATTCCGTAGAAGGGAATTGCTCGAACGCGCCGAAGCGACGAATCATTTTTTGCGCGCGCTCGGTCGCATCATGCATGTAATAGTGCTGAATTTTCGCGTTCGCTAAGTAGCGTTTTGCTAGCATACTATAGTAAACCGCAAGTAAAATCGGTACGTCGAGCGCTTTATATGCCGCATTCATAACGAGCTGCTTCATGACCGCATCAAGCAAGGAGCGCATGTATTCTTTCGCATCATGTTCGTTGTATAAGCGAATGAGCATAAAAACACCTTGCCCGTCATGCTCGATGAAATATTCGTGCATCTTCACATCTTTTACTGCCGCTTCAAACGCGCGGTATGCCACATCATAATGCATAAAAATGCGCTTCCAAATTGAGCGTAAAAAGTCTTTCGTATACGCGTTTGTCTTTTTGTTTTCAGCGATGAGCTTCATAAACGTTGCCACGACCGTCGTACGATCAAACTTGCCGTTCGTCGCCTGCGTAATGAATGCCTCCCAGTCGTGCGATGGTGTTACTTGAGCTCGCTTTTTCGGTGCATCGAGCAGCTGTGCGATGACACCTGTTTGCGGCAATAGCGGAATGATTTGTCGAAGCGGCTCGATATGAGGTCGTACAGCACCTGCTTTTCCTTGCCAAAGCGCGGTGTACAGCTCGTCACTGCACGCATCATCACGCTGTTTATATGCATACATCGCCAGAAGCGCAAACGTAGAAAATGGCTGGGGTGCTTTGTTTGCTTGCTTGTAAAATACTTCAGTCATCATCGTGAAATACGGCTGTGCATGCTCGTTGTAATAAGTAAGCAGCGTTACGAGTACGTCATAGCTTTGCGCCGAAGCAGTCGTAAACTGTGTATGCAAATGCTTCAGCTCTGGCGTTACGCGCGGCAGCTTCGACACAGATTGCGCAAAGCTTGTCCAAAGCGCGAGCATTACATCAATGGCGTAATGCAAATGCTTCATATTCCAGCGATAGAGTTGTAAAAATGTAGCCAAACGTAACTCTGCTGGCTGGTTTGTCGATGTGATGAGCGCCATCGCTTTTTCTGCTTGTTCAGCCGTTTGAATAACGATTTCTTTTTTGGCAGCGACCGATTGTTGTTGCTGGCGCAGTAAGTCGTTTTGAGTGCGCAATTTTTTGACCTCCGCTTGAAGCTGTTGATTTTGTTGCTTCAGTGCAAGTAGCTGTGCGTCTTTTTCGGCGAGCTGTTCTTCAATGTAGCTGCTTACGGTAAGCTGAATGTCCTTTAATAAAGAATCGTGCATGTTCGTCACACCTTTCGTTTCCTTAGTATAGCGGAATGTCGCCAAAAGCGTAAAGAAGCCCCACTCTTAAACGAATGGGGCGAATTATTATACAAGCTCTACAATCGTTGAAACGACGCGGTTCATCTCATCGACCGTCGCGTTTACTTCTTCTGCTAATGATGCTTGGCGGTTGGCGAGCTCGCTAATGCCACCCATCGAATGTAAAATCGTTTCAATTTGTCGCTTCAGCTGTGATAAGCTTTTTTCAATGTCGTTCGTTGCCGCGGCACTGTTGTTCGCAAGCTTTCGTACTTCATCAGCTACGACGCTAAACCCTTTGCCGTATTCACCAGCACGCGCCGCTTCAATCGCTGCGTTTAAGCCGAGTAAATTCGTTTGGTCGGCAATCGTATTAATTAAGTTTGAAATGGCTTGCGTGTTGTCCGCGCTACGTTTTGCTTCATTTGCGGCATCTGTTGATTCGTGCTGCGCATTGGCAAGTTGCTGTGCCTGCGTTGATAAATCGCGAATCGTTGAGACAAGCTCGTTCATCGATTGGCTAAAATGCTCGGTACGCTCCTTTACTTCCGTCGCGCGCGTTTCCTTTTCCATCTCAACTGATACGTCACCGATGACACCCGCTAACGTTTCAATATCACCTTGTGCGTCGATATTTTTTTGAATGCTGTTGCGCACCCAAATTGGCTTTCCGTTTTTTAATAAACGTAAATTAAATAATAAGTGCGTGCGTTTTGGATCACCTAAAAATGCATTAAATAACGCAACACTGTCATCAAAATCTTCGGCGTAAATCGATTGTAAAAAGTCCTCAATCGTACCACCAGATTCCTTTGAGCCTTTTCCTAAAATTTGATTGTACTGCGGTGAAAACCAATATTCTAGTGCAGGCAATGCTTTGCCATCACGTTTAAACGTCACGTAATACGCACCTTCTGACATCGCTTGTGTAATAAGGGCGTATTTTTTTGCGGATGAATCTTCGTATGTTGTGTGGTGATCGTGCTGCTTATTCGTCATAATGATTGACACGATTGTTTGAGCGCCCGCGCGTGTTGCGTTACACGTTAACGTAAACGGCTGTTGCCCGATTGCTGTTTTAAATGTCGCATCTATCGCATCTATCGTTTGTGTAGTGAGTGATTTCGCACATTGTAAAATCGTTTGGAGTAATTGTGTGTTCGTTGCGGCGTCGGCTACGTGTAAAAAATGCTCCGACTCTTTTTTGACGTGATGGATTAAATCATTTGCGGATTGATGCCAGAGGATCGATTGCAGACGCTCATTTTTGACAATGACTTTAAGCGCACCAAATTGTAGCGCACGTACGGCATGCTCAAAGGTATCCTCAAATGGTGAAGCTTCTTGCTGTGGAATCGGTTTCAGTGCGCTTTGTAACCAATGTGGCGCACTCGTTGGCTGCCCTGCTTGGATTTCGTTCATATATTGCTCGATTTAGTTTTTAGTAAATACTTGCTCTTTGTTTTTTCGGAAAAACATGTTACTACACCTCGTTAATAAATTATGTCTCATCATCAGATGAAACGTTTTTTCGTTTTAATATTCAGAAAAGATTATAACATATGCACGTTTATATGCATGTGATTTTGAAAAAAATTAACAAAATGCACGATAAAAGATGCGGTTTCTGGTTTTAATCGGCAATTTTTGGTTATATCATTTTTGTTATAGGAATGTATTATTTGCATATATTGCCTCATTAGATTAAATCGCTATTATATCAATATGTTCATGTATCGACGTTAGTTATATGAAGGTATATAGACCTAATGATGGGGAATGTAAATAAAATACCTTTTGTAATTGAGATAAATATGGCAACAGAAAACGTTGAATAGACGAACTAAATCATGGAGCATAACGGACGTCAGATGCGAAATGATTGAATTTTCTTTACAAAACGTGAAACTTTTTCGCATCAGCTCCGTCTGTACAGCAAAAAACCGGAAATAGGAGCGATTTATATGAAAAAATGGCTAGCAGCACTTGCCGCGGTATCGACAATTTGCGTCATTGCACCACAGGCAGAAGCAGTTGAAACGATTGTGCAAGATGGGATTCATTACGAAATATTTGCCGGACATAATGGTAAAAAGGAAGCGCGTGTCGTCAAACGAGAACGTGGCAATACCGTTATTTCATTACCGGATACAGTTGGTGGGGTGCCGGTGACAGAAATTTCGAATAATGCCCTATATGCGTCTTACTATACGGAGGAAACGGAAGAAATGGAGGAATTTGAGTTTTTACGCTTCCCAGCACAACTAAAGAGAATAGGTGCATATGCATTTACAGGTGCATCTTTCCCAAATGGCATCGTGCTACCAAATACAGTCGAAATGATTAGCGGTGTGGCATTTACTATGGATCGTACAAGCGTATCAAAATTAGTCATTCCGGAAAGCGTAAAAACAGT
Organism: Caryophanon sp.; assembly: GCA_036309765.1. Taxonomy (GTDB): domain Bacteria; phylum Bacillota; class Bacilli; order Bacillales_A; family Planococcaceae; genus Caryophanon. The sequence continues at coordinate 9,847 of JAXJTE010000169.1, forward strand.
TGGCGATGGCGCGTTTTCTAACTTTACTGTGACGGAATTTGCGCAGTTTCCGGCATCGTTAACAAAGAAACAATTTGCAATCGGCACAGACAATCCGAATTTCACATTCCAAGTAACTGGAGAAACGACACAAAAACGTTACGGTGATATATTGTATGAAACGTTTACGCATGAAGGGGCTAAAGAAGTACGCATTACCGGCTATGATACGTTTACGACTGCAGAAACGTTGACGATTCCTGAAACAATTGATGGTATGACGGTCACAGAACTTGCACCATATGCCTTTCAAATGCAATATGTGAATTTTAGAAAACAAAACGTACAAGAAGTGATATTACCAGCGACGATTCGAAAAGTAGGTGATTTTGCGTTAGGATCCAAGAAGGTCGATGTGTCAACACTCCAACAGGTAGAGGAAATTGGCGCATATGCGTTTGCATCTGGTCGTGTATACAGTAGTAGCGAAACGTTTGTGCTACCAGCGACGCTACATACAATTGGTGATTTTGCGTTTTCATCTATGAATGTTTCAAAAGTACACATTGATAATAAAAAGAGAACGATGGGGATCGGCATATTTTCAAATAGCAACATAACGGACGTATCATTTGAAGAAGGCATTACACATATTCCAGCTCAAATGTTTTTAGAAAACAAGCTGCAACAAGTGACACTGCCTACTTCTTTACGTGAAATTGGTGCGCATGCATTCCAAAAAAATGCGATCACGAGCATAGAGATTCCACCAAACGTTACAACGATTGGCAAGAGAGCGTTTTTGTCTAATAAGTTAACATCGCTTGAGCTTCCAGAGTCGGTACAAGAAATTGGAGAGAGTGCGTTTTCATCGAACGCATTAACGACGGTTTCGATGCCGAAGAAGCTGAAAACAATTGAGAATAGTGCATTTCACTCCAATCAGCTACGTCACATATACGTACCGCAAGTAGAAAATTTAGGTGCGCAAATATACAACAACAACCCGATTGAGCATGTCACATTTGCAGAAGGGGTGACAAATATCGGCGAGGGTATGTTTGAAGAAAGTAATATTACCGAAATTACATTACCAGATACAGTGACACATATCGGTGCGCGTGCGTTTAGTTCGAATAAAATTAGCACAGTTGTATTGCCGAGCAGTTTACAACAAGTTGGCGACAATGCGTTTAGCAATAACATTTTGACGACGATTCATATTCCAAAAGGCGCTACATTTGGTTCTCACGCATTTGCGAATAACGAGCTACGTGACGTAACACTAGAAGAAGGAATGAAAACGATCGCACCGAGCATGTTTATTGACAATGAAATTAGCGCAGTTGTACTGCCGAGCAGCTTACAACAAGTTGGCACGTCGGCATTTAGAAATAATGCTTTGACGACGATTCATATTCCAAAAGGCACTGTGTTTGGTTCTCGCGTATTTGAGAGTAACGAGCTACGTGAGGTGACGCTAGAAGAAGGGGTGACTACAATCCCATATATGATGTTTATGCACAATCAAATCGAGCGCGTGACATTGCCACAAACGATTACGAACATTGAAGAAGGGGCGTTTGCGTCGAATGCGCTAACAGAAGTAACGATTCCACCGCTTGTGAAGACGATTGGGCTCGCCGCCTTTTCATCAAACCAGCTACGAAAGGTACACATGTTTGACAATGTAACGACTATTGAAGAGCACGCATTCTCGCACAATCCACTCGAGCAATTTACGTGGTCGAAAAAATTGGAAACAATCGGTCCGGAGGCATTTTATAGCACGAAATTGAAAAAAATTGAGCTTCCTGCTTCGTTAAAATCAATCGGTTACCGTGCATTTTATGAAGGTGAGCTAGAGGAAGTACACATTGCAGCAGTTGATGAGATCAAAAGGTTTGCGTTTCAGCAAAACAATATTCATACGCTAACACTGCCAAAGCAAGTGACAACGATTCATGACTGCGCATTTACAGATAACGCATTGACAAAAGTGACAATTCCATTCGAAACGAAGCCAAACGACCTTCAGTGTATTTTTGGCGACAATCCTATTAAAGAAGTTGTATTGCCCGCTCAGTATAGTACGTACAACTTAGATTACTTATCAAATAGCCGTTTAGAAAAAATTACACTCGACAATGTGAACACGAAACTAACATACACGAAAGATTTTGTTCATCGTGATGGGCTTGTGTTTGCCGGTTTATACGTAGATGCGGCGAGAACGAAGCGCTATACAGGTCCTGAGCAAAAAGCGAAAATAATTTACGTTAGTTGGGGACGTTTCTCAGACATTACCGGTCACTGGGCACAAGGCGCCATCGAAAGCTTCACAAAACTTGGCTATATTAACGGTTACCCAAATGGTACGTTCAAACCTGGGGCACCAATTCAACGTAAACACGTCGCCCGCATTTTACATGACGTGTTCAAGTTCGAAGTGGTGAAAGACGTAGCTGATTTTACCGACGTACCGAAAAGCCATGCGTATTACGCGGCGATTTCAGCCGTTCAAAAGGCGGGCATCTTTAGCGGTGACAATGGCAAATTCCAACCAGAAGCACATTTAACGCGCGGACAGCTTGCGAAAGTACTCGTGCTCGCAGCAGGCTTTGAACCAGGTGGCAAGTCAACATTTAAAGACACGCCAGCGAGCTATTGGGGCACTCCGTATGTTGCAGCGCTCGCGGACTTAGCGATCGTCAAAGGCACAGACGGCTTCTTTAACCCGAATAAGCCGATTACACGCGCGCAATTTGTATCGATGACGTCGCTTGCGTTAGAAGAAATGAAGCGTCGTAGCGAAAAGAACGATTGACCACCGACTGTCATTTCGAGCAAGGCATTGTATAATTTATTCTGATGTAGCACGCTGTTTGAGTTGTTCAAACGGCGTGTTTTTTTGTGGCGAAGGAAATAAGTTTCCCAAATAGTAATTTGGGAAACTTATTTACCCTAAAAATGGTATGCTATAGATGAGGTGATTTTATGCACGCATACCCAAAATTCATGAAGGATTTTTTAATTTATTTAACGACAATTAAAGGTAAATCAAAGCGCACACGAAAAGAATATGAATACGACATCGCGCTCTTTTTACGGTTTCATACAGCCGTTGCAGAAGACATCACAACCGAGCGCATCAACGACATCGACATTCGAAGCTTCAACGTACAAACGTTAAGCGACGTTACGTTAGAGGATCTGTATTTATTTTTAGAGTATTGTGAGGAGACGCGTGGCAATTCAGCCGCTTCTCGTGCGCGAAAAGTGGCGACGTTGCGTTCGTTCTTTCATTATTTGCATACAAAACGAAAGCTCATCGCGAACAATCCGACCGACGATTTAGAGTCGCCAAAGCTTGCGAAGTGCCGTCCAGTGTATTTAAAAATCGACGAGGCCAAAACGCTGCTCGATGCGACGAAAGGCAATACACATGAGCAGCGCAATTTTTGTATGCTGACGTGGTTGCTACATTTAGGGCTGCGTGTGACCGAGCTATGTGACTTAAACGCCTCAAGCTTAAGTGGGGATCGACTGCGCATTATCGGCAAAGGCAATAAAGAGCGCGTCGTTTTTTGTAGCGATGTTTGTTTACAAGCACTCGCCGCATACAACGACGTCAAAGTGCCGTATAAAGGCGAAGGAGAGACACCGTTATTTACGTCACAAAAAGGAACGCGCCTGACGCGACAAGGCGTATCAAAAATGTTGCGAGCGACAACTGAGCAAGCAGGTTTTGTGAAAGGAATTACGCCACATAAGCTGCGCCACACCTCGGCAACATTGATGTATCAAGCAGGAGCGGACATTCGAAGCTTGCAGCACATTTTAGGGCATGCAAGTGTAGCAACGACGCAAATTTACACGCACGTAGAAGACGATGCGATTCGTGACGTGCTGGCGAAAAATCCGTTAAATGAATAACTTTATTATGGAAAGTAAAAACGCAAAACAAAAGGCAAGCGATGATGTTCTCATTGCTTGCCTTTTGTCGAACTTATTTAATGTTGTAAATCGGTCGTGTAGAGATTTGGAGCTGTACGATGTCTGAGTTTGCGACAGTCGCGTACGGTGCGCTTTCACCAGCAGTTGCTGTGAACTGATAGTATAGCCCATCGATTGCTTTTGTTGTTTTACCATAATGCCATTGTACGTTGCCAAGCTGGGCATTTTCATACGTAAACGCCGTGTTGCTTAATTGGTTTTGCAGCGCACTTACTTTGTAGTTGTCTGCTGCATCGCCGTATAAATACACCGATGTAATGCCGATTTGCCCATCAAGGAAGCCTTGACCGTAGCACAGTTTAAAGCCTTGCTCCATAAATTGTGAGCAGTTGTCTTTTATTGTTGCTGGGCTAGAGAAATGTGGTTGGTCAAATGATTGACGTGCCGCTGAAATTTGCATTCTTTGACGAATGTCCGCGTCCATGAAATCATGCTCGCTAAACGCTTTGCCGATTTCAGATGTTTCTGAAATGAATGGCTTTAACTTTTCAGCAGCTTTAATTGTTGTTGCTGTGTAGTTGTACGCGCGGAATAAAAATAACGCGAACTCGCCACGTGTAATCGTTTTGTCTGGAGAAAAACGTTCTTTCGTTGTTTCACGCATAATACGTGCTTGGAATACTGAGTTTACTGATTGGTAGCGATCTGATGTTCTCGGTACGTCGACAAAGCGTTGACGCACTTCAAAGTGTGGTAATACGAATAAATTCGCAATCATTTTCGCTGTATGTGCACGTGTAATTTGACGACCGTGCTTAAATGTTCCGTCCTCGTAACCACCGATGACACCGTATTCGTATAATGCGTTAATATCTGCATAATATTGATGCGTTAAGCCAATATCTTTAAATGTTGGTTTTGTATTAGGATTATAACGTGTAACCGATGTAGCATTCGTTAGCTGTGCCATCATTTTTGATGCTTGACCACGTGTTACAGGGTCGTTCGGACGGAAAGTGCCATCAGGGAAGCCGCTAATTACGTCTTCTTCAGATAAAAAGTCAATCGCACGTCCCAATTCTGTTTTATGATTCACATCAGGGAATTGCTCTGCTTTTGTATCGGTTGGAAGCGCAAGCAGCAACGCGGCAAATGCCATCATTGACAAAAACTTCTTCATGCTGAAAACCTCCTTTAATATAAGTACTAGTATACATGTATTTATTTCATGAAAGCGCTATATTACAAAAAATAAGAATTTATATACGTCACCCTTATATAATTGTAAATATTTCGACCTAAATAAGATTTTTTCAAAAAATATACATGACCTATTTGAACCTTACGAATTACAACAAATAGCTTTATTTCCTTTTAATATGCAGCGATTGCTCCATCTGTACGAGGCTCAGTTCCACCATATAGTACACCAGTAGCAGGATTTCGCCAAATAATTTGACCGCGACCGAACGTGCCACTGTCCGCAAGTAGATGAACGTCGTGTCCACGCTTTTGGAGCTGACGTACAATTTCAAGAGGGAAGTGCGCCTCAACATGTACTGTTTTATCATTAATCCATTGCCAACGTGGTGCATCGAGTGCCGCTTGCGGGTTCAAATCAAAGTCAATCATATGGCGCAGCACTTGGAAATGTCCTTGTGGCTGCATGTACGCACCCATCACACCAAACGGGGCAACTGCTTCACCGTCTTTCGTTAAAAAGCCTGGAATGATCGTATGATACGTGCGCTTTTTCGGTCGCAGTACATTCGGATGCGATTCGTCCATCGAGAAATCATGTCCGCGATTTTGAAGTGCAATGCCTGTATTCGGTACAACGACGCCTGAGCCAAAGCCCATGTAGTTACTTTGAATGAACGATACCATGTTGCCATCACCATCTGCTGTTGCTAAATACACGGTGCCGCCTTTTGCGAATGCAGAAGGGGTTGGTGTTGCCACTTCGTCTGTAATCGTGTTGAATCGAGCTTTCGCGTTGTCTTTACTTAGTAGCTGCTCCGTTGTAACTGGCATGTGTGTGCGCTCCGTTACATTAGCGAATGCATCGGCGTACGCAAGTTTCATCGCCTCAATTTGTACGTGAACGTCGTGTGCATCTGTTGACGGCTGTTTATTTTCATAAATGTTCAGTGCCATTTGCGCAACGATGCCTTGTCCGTTCGGCGGGATTTCCCAAACGTCGTATCCGCGGTAGTTCGTTTTAATTGGCTCCACCCATTCCGGCTCAAAGCTCGCTAAATCGTCCTTCGTTAAAAAGCCGTGATGCGCATGTAAAAACGCATCGATTTCGTCTGCTAGCTCGCCGCGGTAAAATGCCTCGCCGTTCGTTTCGCCAATTAAGCGTAGCGTACGTGCATGACCAGGAGAGCGCCATACATCACCGACTTGTGGTGCGCCGCCGTTGACTGAAAACGTATCAAACCATGCTTGAAACTCAGGTGCTGTGCGCGTGTCTTTGAAGCGATTGTACGCGCGTTGCCAATAGTCTGCGAGCGTAGGGGATAATGGGAAACCTTCCTCCGCATATGTAATCGCGGGCTGTAATACGTCCAGAAGCGGCAATTTGCCAAAACGCTTTGATAGCGCTGCCCACGTAGCTGGCACACCCGGTACTGTAATGGGCACAACACCCTCTGCTGGAATGCTCGTGAAGCCGCGCTGTTGTAGCGCATCAATCGACAGCGTAGCCGGGGCAGGTCCCGAGCCGTTTATGCCGTACATGTTTTCATTCATCCATACGATCGCAAATGCATCCCCACCAATGCCGTTTGATGTCGGCTCGGTTACGGTAAGTGCTGCGGCTGTCGCAATTGCCGCATCAATCGCGTTACCGCCGCGCTGTAAAATCGTTAAACCTGCCTGTGCGGCAAGTGGCTGTGATGTTGCGACCATGCCATTCTTCGCTACGACGACATTGCGCTTACTTGCATACGGGTAATGTAAAAAATCCATGCACCTCACTCCTTTTCTCTCTATACGGTAATTATACAAAATGCGTGCTATATTTACTTCTTTTTCGCCCATGAAAAAAGTGTGCGAGGGAATTCCCAAGCACACTTGAATTGAAGTTGAATTATTAGTCGTCGTCGCGGTCGTCGTCTCGGTCATCATCTCGGTCATCATCGCGGTCGTCGTCGAGGTCATCATCGCGGTCGTCGTCTCGGTCGTCGTCTCGGTCGTCGTCGAGGTCATCATCGCGGTCGTCATCGCGGTCGTCATCGCGGTCGTCATCTTGGTCGTCGTCTCGGTCATCATCGTGGTCGTCGTCTCGGTCATCATCGCGGTCGTCATCGCGGTCGTCATCGCGGTCGTCATCTTGGTCGTC